>NZ_JBDGDM010000053.1:0-31442 GCF_040908885.1 Ruminococcus sp. RTP21358st1_G6_RTP21358_211008 | reverse complement strand
GCCAGTCAGTAGTCTTATTGTACTCTGAGGTATTTTCAATTTTCAACATCTACGTTTTTTATTATACAGGAAGCTCCATTTCTGAATATTTCACTGTAGTTGACTGGAGCGTGTTTGAAAAGGCATTCTATCATCTATACGCTCCACTTTGATGCCTGATATGGGTTATTGTAACATTTTCCCATAGGGTTAGTCATCTATAAAACAAAGATATATTCTTAATTTTTTGTAAACTGACTGCATAAACAAAAAAACAACCAGAATTTAATATAGACCTAGCTATATTTCTTCCGGTTGTTTTACATCAATATATTTTCAACAGATATCATGCAATTTCGGATTTTATCAGCCCGTGATCACACCGCCGCCAATGACTACGTCTCCATCATAAAGCACAGCTGCCTGCCCTTTGGTGATAGCTCTCTGGGGCTCATCAAAAATGATGTGTACACTATGTTCTCCAGTAACTTTTACAGTTGCCCACTGCTCCTTCTGGCGGTAACGAACCTTGGCTTTGGCGCGAAATTCTGCCGGCGGGGTATCAAAGGAGATGAAATTAAAGTCTTCCACATCCAGTTCGCGATGGAACAAATCCTCATTATCTCCCAAAATCACGCGGTTCTCTGCCGGACAGATTTTGGTAACGTAAACCGGCTTCCCGGCTGCAATACCAAGCCCCTTTCGCTGACCTACCGTGTAGCCAATAATTCCTTTATGATGCCCAAGCACATTTCCGTCTTTATCTGTAAAATCGCCTGCCGGATAGTCTTTTCCTGTAAACCGGCGGATAAATCCAGCATAATCCCCATCTGGGACAAAACAGATATCCTGGCTGTCCGGCTTATCTGCGTTATAGAAATTCTGCTGGTCTGCGATCATGCGGGTCTGATGTTTATTCATGTCTCCAAGTGGAAACATGGTGTGTGCCAGCTGCTCCTGAGTAAGAGAGTAAAGAACATAACTCTGGTCTTTTGCAGGGTCAGCTGCTTTTTTCAGAAGATATCTTCCATCTTCCCGCTTTTCAATTCTGGCATAGTGTCCGGTTACTACATAGTGACAGCCTAATTCTTCTGCACGATGGTAAAGGCTGTTGAATTTCAGGTAGCGGTTGCAGTCAATGCAGGGGTTGGGAGTTGCACCGTTTTCATAGGCTGCTACGAAGCGGTCCATAACTTGTTTTTTAAAATCTGCGGTGAAATTAAACACGTAATACGGGATTCCAAGATTATGTGCTACGCTCCTTGCATCCTCCACATCATCCAGAGAACAGCAGCTTTTTTTGCGGCTCACACCGGCATCTTCATTCTGGAAAAGCTTCATGGTGACACCGATGCAGTCATATCCATGCTCCTTCATCAGGTAAGCGGCCACTGAAGAATCTACGCCGCCACTCATGGCGATCAATGCTTTTTTCATATTGTCTGATTCCATATTTATACCTCATAAAAACTGAAAACTATTACTATTTAATGTGTTTAAGTCCCAGCCGACACACAGCATTTGGGCAATGTGTATTACTCCAGCGAGCCATTTCAGGCGCGCTCTTAGCGTAAGCGAAATCCAGCGCTTACGGAGACTTATGCGTGAGGGCTCTCCCGAACGCATTAGTCGCAGTTAGCGATTAGTTCGCTGGAGCGTTGCGCCGGCGAGTGAGTAATACACATTGTCCAAATGCGTCCCTCCTGACGAACTTTTAATCAACTAAATAGCAATCTATTCTAATAATCATATCTTGTATCATACACGATTCTTTTAATCCTCGCAATGCTTTTTCCGCCAATCATCTGACATTCCGCGGAGTTGTTCCACCACCTGGGGAATCACTTCCAGCATATAATCGATTTCTTCCTCAGTATTGGAAATGTCAAGGCTGATTCTGAGGGAGCCCTGGGCGATTTCAGGAGCGAGACCAAGAGAAAGAAGTACAGGGCTTGGATCCAGGGCACCTGATGCGCAGGCAGAACCAGAAGAAGCACAGATTCCCCTGCTATCCAGAAGAAGCAGCAGGCTTTCACCGGATACACCTTCAAAGCAGAAATTCACATTACCAGGCAAGCGTTTCTCCCTGGAACCATTCAGTATACTGTAGGGAATCTGCGAAAGCCCCTGAATCAAACGATCTCGCATGGCGATAACCTTGGCTTCATTTTGTTCCATCAAAGTGCACTCTTCTTTCAGAGCAGCTGCCATTCCCATAATTGCCGGTAAATTCTCTGTGCCTGGCCGTTTTCCACGCTCCTGGCCGCCGCCCTCCATAAGAGAAGTCAGTTCAATCCCCCGTTTCACATACAATGCACCGATTCCTCTTGGGCCATGAAATTTATGTGCGGAAAGAGATAACATATCAATATTCTGTTTCTTCACATTTACCGGGATATGTCCTGCTGCCTGCACTGCATCTGTATGAAAAAGCACCCCGTGAGCACGGCAGGCTTCTCCAATTTCCGCTATAGGAAGAACAGAGCCAATTTCATTATTGGCAAACATAACCGTAACCAGACAGGTATCCGGCCGAATTGCTTCTTCCACCTGAGCAGCTGTAATATTCCCCTCTGCTCCCACATCCAGAAGCTGAATCTCAAATCCCTGCTCCTTCAGCCTTCTCAGAGTATGAAGCACCGCATGATGCTCAAACGCAGTAGAAATAATATGCCTCTTATTCTTTTTCGCCCCAAGCATAGCCGCTGACACAATTGCCTGATTATCTGATTCTGTCCCACCTGATGTAAAAAAAATCTCTTTCGGCATACAGCCAAGGCAACGTGCAATCTGCTCTCTCGCCGTCTGTAAGGCATCATTTGCTGCCATCCCAATCTGATGAATACTGGACGGATTTCCGTAACTATTCTCCATTGCAGAAATCATAGCCTTCATTGCTGTCTGACTTATTTTTGTGGTTGCTGCATTGTCTGCATAAATTCTAGGCATAACTCAAATTCCTCTTTATATTACATTTCAAGAAGCAGCACATTTCTCAGCTTCCTCGTAAGATCAAATGTCCCTGCATCTTTCTTCTGCATCATCATAAGAATCGTCATATTCTCCTTGGGAAAATTGGCGAAATAGCAGCCAAGCCAGCCATCCCAGCCATATTCACCCTCGCAGCATGCAAAGGGTGCCTTCCACGGATCCGTCATCACACGCATCAGATTTCCATAAGAATATCCATTCATCTCCCACCATTTTTCAAACCACGCCTGCTGACATGATATAAGCTTGTGGGTGGTCATATATTCCACAGAAGCAGGCTTAAGGACCTGTCTGCCCTGAAAGCTACCTTTGTTTATCAGCATAGCCGCAAATCTGGAATAATCCTCAATGGTGGAAACAAGCCCTGCCCCTCCGGCTTCATAAGCAGGCGGTACGTCCATGGAAAGACGGATTCCCAGACTGTTGTCACGGAATTCTTTCATTTCACCGGCAGTCTGCTCATAAGTCATGGCCAGTCTGTCCAGCTTCTCACCTGGAACATAGAAATCTGTATCTTTCATTCCCAAAGGCACAAAAAGCTCTTTCTTAAGAAATTCACCGTATTTCATGCCGGAAGCCTTCTCCACCACTGCTGCCAGAATATCTGCGGATACCCCATACTTCCAGCGCTCTCCGGGCTGAAACTCCAAAGGACATCTGCCGATCTTATCTGCAAATTCCAGTGTTGTCATGGGATGCTCTGTATTCAGACGTGCATGTATTTCTTCCATCACATTTCCAACGGCAAACTCTGCGGCACTGCTGTTTCCGCCATAAGTCAAACCACTGGTCATAGACAACAAATGATAAACCGTTACATTATGCCATACTGGTGCCAGTCCGCCAGGTACAGACACCATCTGGTCTGCAAATCCCGGAATATATCTGGAAACCGGATCTGCCAGATCAATTACTCCTCTTTCAAATAAAATCATGGCCGCTGCCGCTGTAATCGGTTTCGTCATGGAAAAAAGACGGAATATGGTATCCCGTTCAATCATTTTCCCATTTGCTTTATCCGCATAGCCACACTGAAGATAGGCTTCCTCCTGGCCGTCCTTTATTACCATCATATTCATACCGGCAATCTGATTATCCTTTACTGCCTGATCCATAATCGTCTGAAGCTGTTTCTTTATCTCTTTTCTCATTTCTGACCTCCTGATTTATATATGGCAATGCCGCAGGTAAGGGGCATCATCTATATACTCATTCTGCATAAGGTTTAGAGCGTGTTTGAAAAATCATTTCCGCAATCTATACGCCTCAATTTGCAGAAACCCCTTTTTGAACACGCTCTACAGCATCGGTGCAAATAACCTTAGAATACTCTGCATCGCCCGCACTGCAATATTTCTTCCACGACAGAATTCCAAAGATACCGGATTACAATATTCCAGGGTATCTGTGAAATCCTTTTTAATATCATAAATCACCTGATTCCGATAGATCCATACACCATCCTCAAAGTGAAGATACAAGCTCCGGTAGTCCAGATTGATGGTTCCCACAACAGCGATCTCGTCATCACATACAAAGGACTTGGCATGTAAAAATCCCGGCTGATATTCATAGATTTTCACTCCTGCTTCCAGAAGCTGCTCGTAGTAAGACTGGGTAAGAAGAAATACCAGTTTTTTGTCTGGAATCCCAGGTGTCATCAGACGGACATCCACACCACTTTTTGCTGCGAGACAAAGAGCAGTCATCATCTCATTGTCAATAACAAGATAGGGTGTACAGATATACACATACCTTTTTGCACGATTGATAATATTCAGATAAACATTCTCTCCAACAGTCTCGTTATCCAGCGGAGAATCACAAAACGGCTGAATATATCCATCCCCTTCAAATGCCTCCGGATGCCATACATGAGGCAGATATTTCTCAAGTGAATGATCCTCACGGTTATTGGTAATCACATTCCACATATGGAGGAACATAGCAGTCATGTTCCAGACAGCTTCCCCCTTCAGCATAACCGCAGTGTCCTTCCAGTGTCCAAAGCGCTCCTTCTGGTTGATATACTCATCTGCCAGATTTACACCACCGGTAAATCCCACATATCCATCAATAATACAGAATTTCCGATGGTCACGGTTATTCTGGATAATATTCAGGATCGGACGGAAAGGATTGAACACCTGACACTTGATTCCTTTGGATCTCATGGTTTCATAATATTTATGAGGGAGCGTGGTAAGACATCCCATGTCATCATAAATCAGACGGACATCCACACCTTCCTGAACCTTCCTCTCCAGTATATCCAGTATGGTTCTCCACATTACTCCATCATGGATTATAAAATACTCAATAAAAATATAATGCTGTGCCTGCTCCAGTTCCCTTACAAGAACCGGGAACATGTCATCTCCAACCTGGAAATATTCTGCGGTAGTATTTCCGTGAATAGGATAACCTGCATTATGATATATATAATCAGACTGATTGCATGCAGATATATCTTCTGCCTCCAGAAGGTCATGTATTTCAGGATCTGTCTGTAAAAGATTACCGGACTTCATCAGCATCTCATTAAATCGATCCTGCATATAAGCAGCAATTCTGGAACGTCCAAATACAAGATACAAAACAAGGCCAAAAATTGGCAGGCATAGGATCAACATCGTCCATGCCAGTTTATACGAGGGATTTATCTTTCGATTCACAATTTTCAGAACAACCAGAATACTGATAACATCCAGAATAAAAGACATATATCTGGAATATCCTGCAAGACGCAGAAATATAGTCAACAGCCAGCCAAGCTGCACCGCCATGGCAAATATTACATAAAATACCCGGTTAAACAGAAGCTTGGCTATTTTTTTCAAAATCATCATAAGTTTATATTTTCTCCTTCATACACCGGTCAGCAACAAAACGGACATGTGGTCAGCCAGCGATATCACCATATATAAAAATCAGTTCTTCCCTGAAGACAATGAGCCAAATTTGAAGATATTGCGGGATTTAAAAATCCCTGACTGAATGCAGCCAGGGATTTTTGCGCACAATTAATTATATTTACGTTTTCTTGCGGCTTCAGATTTTTTCTTACGACGAACGCTTGGTTTCTCGTAATGCTCTCTTTTGCGGATTTCCTGCTGGATACCTGCTTTTGCACAGCTTCTCTTGAATCTGCGAAGAGCGCTATCTAAAGTCTCGTTTTCTTTTACGATAACGTTTGACATAGACTCACACCTAACCTCCCTCCAGTTGTAGATTGTGCTAAAATACAACTGTCTGGGTATTTTTCTTGCACGAACATTATTATATATCATGCACTCGGGGTTCGTCAACAACTTTTGGTTTAATTTTACAAAAATTTTTGACAAAATTTTGAGTGTTTTTTAGTGAATCTGTCCTTCCAGGATTCCGGCTGCTGCTTCGATTGCCTCGCCTGCCTTCTCCGGATTCTTTCCACCAGCCTGAGCCATATTCGGACGTCCGCCACCGCCGCCGCCAACGATTGCAGCAACAGCTTTGATCAGGTTTCCTGCATGTGCTCCTGCTTTCTGTGCAGAATCAGTAGCCATTGCAAGAAGGTTCACCTTGCCCTCATTTACTGCAGCAAGGACAACGACGCCCTCGCCCAGCTTCTCTTTCAGCTGGTCACCAAGATCACGAAGTCCGTTCATGTCAACGCCCTCTACCTTGGCAGCAAGGAGTTTCACACCTTTTACTTCTACAACCTGATTCATAACATCTCCCAGAGCACCCTGAGCCAGTTTGCTCTTCAGAGATTCATTCTCACTTGCAAGAGCCTTCACCTCACCCTGAAGATGTGTGATCTTCTCAATCATCTCGGAAGGGGTTGTTTTCAAAGCCTTGGCAGCCTCGTGAAGAAGTGCTTCCTGCTTCTTATAGTATTCCAGAACCCCGTTTCCGGTCAGTGCCTCAATACGGCGGACACCTGCTGCGATACCGGACTCAGAAACAATCTTAAACAGCATGATGGAGCTTGTATTTGCAACATGGGTACCACCACAGAGCTCTCTGGAGAAATCACCCATAGATACCACACGTACCTTCTGGGAATACTTCTCGCCAAACAGTGCCATAGCACCAGACTTCTTTGCTTCCTCAACATCCATGATATCGGTATGAACCTCAAGTCCTGCCTGAATCTGCTCATTTACAATTTTTTCAACTTTACCGATTTCCTCAGCAGTCATAGCTGTGAAGTGGGCAAAGTCGAAACGAAGTCTGTCAGCAGTTACAAGAGAACCCTTCTGCTCTACATGAGAACCAAGAACTTCTTTCAGAGCTTTCTGAAGAAGATGTGTCGCACTGTGGTTCTTCTCAATATCTTTTCTTGCAGCAACATTTACTTTCAGAGAAACGGTCTCTCCCTTGGAAATCATACCAGATTCCATATATCCTACATGACCGAATTTGCCGCCGCGAAGCTTGATGGTATCTTCTACGATGAATTTGCCATTTGCAGTCTCGATCACGCCGGTATCTCCAACCTGACCTCCCATAGTTGCATAGAAAGGTGTTTTCTCTACGAAAACAGTACCCTTCTGTCCTTCCATCAGGGAATCTACGATCTCAGCTTCTGTGGTAAGAACAGTAACCGGAGATTCAAAGGAAAGGTGATCGTATCCAACAAACTCTGTGGTAACAGA
Organism: Ruminococcus sp. RTP21358st1_G6_RTP21358_211008; assembly: GCF_040908885.1. Classification (NCBI taxonomy): domain Bacteria; kingdom Bacillati; phylum Bacillota; class Clostridia; order Eubacteriales; family Oscillospiraceae; genus Ruminococcus; species Ruminococcus sp. RTP21358st1_G6_RTP21358_211008. The sequence continues at coordinate 23,832 of NZ_JBDGDM010000053.1, read as the reverse complement.
AGTATCGATCTGGTCATATACAGTAGCGTCAGCTCCCATATAATTGGTTACCTCACGGGAGGAACGTGCTTTCTCTCTCTGCTCATCCATAGCAGCCTTGAAGCCTTCCTCGTCGATCTCGTAGCCCTTCTCCTCAAGGATCTCCTTGGTCAGATCAAGAGGGAATCCATAGGTATCATATAATTTAAATGCGTTTTCACCGGAAAGAGTCTTCTCTCCAGCTGCATTCATAGCCTCTTCCATATCAGCCAGGATACGAAGTCCCTGGTCGATGGTCTTACCGAACTGGTTCTCCTCGTTGGTGAGAACGTTGAAGATAAATTCTTTCTTTTCTTCCAGTTCCGGATATCCATCCTTGGAACCGTCAATTACTTCTGCACTTAAAGTAGCAAGGAAGTTGCCCTCAATTCCCAGAAGTCTTCCGTGTCTTGCAGCACGGCGGATCAGACGGCGAAGTACATATCCACGTCCTTCATTGGTAGGCATAATACCATCGGAGATCATGAATGTCGCGGAACGGATATGGTCTGTGATCAGACGGATGGAAACATCGTCCTCATGATGTACCCCATACGGTTTGCCGGAAATCCTACTTACCAGGTTACGAAGGGAACAGATGGTATCTACATCGAAAATGGAATCTACGTCCTGGACAACAACAGCCAGACGCTCAAGACCCATACCGGTATCAATATTCTTCTGTTTCAGAGTTGTATAATTGCCATTTCCGTCATTCTCAAACTGGGTAAATACGTTGTTCCATACTTCCATGTAACGGTCGCAGTCACAGCCTACTGTACATCCCGGCTTGCCGCAGCCATATTTTTCTCCACGGTCATAGTAAATCTCGGAACATGGACCGCATGGACCTGCGCCGTGCTCCCAGAAGTTATCCTCTTTGCCAAATTTGAAAATACGCTCTGCCGGAATTCCGATCTCTTTATTCCAGATATCGAAAGCCTCATCATCCTCCAGATAAACAGACGGATAAAGACGGCTGGCATCCAGACCTACCACCTCAGTCAGGAACTCCCATGACCAGTGAATGGCCTCTCTTTTAAAGTAATCTCCAAAAGAGAAATTACCAAGCATTTCAAAGAATGTACCGTGACGTGCAGTCTTACCTACATTCTCAATATCACCTGTACGGATACATTTCTGACAGGTACTGACTCTTGTACGTGGTGGTTTCTCTGCTCCTGTGAAATATGGTTTCAGTGGTGTCATTCCTGCATTGATCAGCAGGACACTTTTATCGCCCTGTGGAACCAATGAAAAGCTTTTCAGAACAAGATGTCCCTTGCTTTCCATGAAATCCAGAAACATTTTTCGAAGTTCGTTTACTCCGTATTTCTTCATTTCAATTCTCCTCCTACGCAATAAAGAAGTACTTTCGTTACTGTAAACAATAACGTGCATTCCTCTTATTGGAATGCTTGCATGGTTTATATGATAGCATATATCTTTATCACGGTCAAAATATTTTTTGCATAAGTCGGGGACCAGTACAAAAATCTGTTTTCGCATCAACGATCAGATTTAGAGCATATCTGGTCCCCTTTTATGATCTTATTTTACAAATACTTTATTAAATTTCTTCTTTCCTCTCTTAAGGACAATACCGTCACCTGTGAGAGCGTCTTTGGAAAGTACATGTCTGATGTCCGTCACTTTCTCACCGTCAACGGAAACGCCGCCCTGCTCGATGGCTCTTCTTCCCTCGGAACGGGTTGTTACAAGAGCGGATTTTACAAGAAGGCTGATCAGGTCGATATTGCCTTCTTCGTCAAAATCCTCTGCTGCAAGCTCAGTGGTCGGCATATGCTCTGTATCAGCTCCGCCTGCAAAAAGTGCCTTGGCACCAGCCTCTGCCTTCTTCGCTTCCTCTGTTCCATGAACAAGCTCGGTAAGCTGGAATGCAAGGATCTCTTTTGCCTTGTTCAGCTGGCTGCCTTCCCATTTCTCCATCTCCTGGATTTCTTCCAGCGGAAGGAAGGTAAGAAGCTTCATGCATTTGATAACATCTGCGTCGTCCACATTTCTCCAGTACTGGTAGAAATCGAATGGAGATGTCTTATTTGGATCCAGCCAGACAGCACCAGACTGTGTTTTACCCATTTTCTTACCTTCTGAGTTAAGAAGAAGGGTGATTGTCATAGCATATGCGTCTTTTCCAAGCTTACGGCGAATCAGCTCAGTACCGCCAAGCATGTTGCTCCACTGGTCATCGCCACCGAACTGCATATTGCAGCCGTATTTCTGGTACAGCATATAGAAGTCATAGCTCTGCATGATCATGTAGTTAAATTCCAGGAAGCTTAAGCCTCTTTCCATACGCTGTTTGTAGCACTCTGCTGTAAGCATACGGTTAACAGAAAAGTGAGCTCCAACCTCACGTAAAAGCTCCACATAATTCAGGTTCATCAGCCATTCTGCATTGTTTACCATAAGTGCCTTTCCATCAGAAAAGTCGATGAAACGCTCCATCTGTTTCTTGAAACAGTCAATGTTATGCTGGATGGTCTCTTTCGTTAGCATCTGGCGCATGTCGGTTCTTCCGGATGGGTCACCGATCATACCGGTTCCGCCGCCAAGAAGGGCGATTGGTCTGTTCCCTGCCATCTGCAGACGTTTCATCAGGCAAAGTGCCATGAAATGTCCTACATGAAGGCTGTCTGCGGTTGGGTCAAATCCAATATAGAAAGTTGCCTTTCCGTTATTTACCATTTCTTTAATCTCATCTTCGTCTGTTACCTGGGCGATCAGGCCTCTGGCTTTCAGTTCTTCCCAAACTGTCATTTTATTTTCCTCCTGTAAAATAGATATATGAGCTGCTTATTCTCTCTTCACGAAAAAAGCCGCTGCAAATATAAAAAGCCCGGTTCTCATGCCCCTTTAGGACGAGAACCGGGTCCCGCGTTACCACCTAAATTTACAGAAAGCTCGCACTTTCTGCCTCGATAAGTGACCATACTGAAAATTTCTTCCAGACGATTATCCCCACAGACAATACTGTCCAAAAATAAATGTCTTCAAATACTCTTCAGAATTATCACCCCGGCATGATAACGTATGCCACTCCGTCACAGCCTACTGGATTTCTGCAATCAATCACAAGCGCCTGTCCGCTGCTGTCTCTGCCACTTCAAAACCGTTCGGTGCAAAGCTCCGGGATGTATTCACAATGGATCTCTGCACGCGCCTCTCACCATCCGGCAGCTCTCTGTGTGCTCTTTCCAAAGCTACTTGTTCCCTTCAAAGCCTTTCTCATTTAATACTTGCAAGTATACAAAGGCTGTCTGTTTTTGTCAAGGATTTTAGCTTTGTATTTTAGCAACTCACCGCGGTAAAGTTTGCTATTATCATTTATACTGTTTCTACATCTGTATAGCTACCTTTATACCCAGTCCACAAAAAATGTATGATCCTTGTATGTCTCATATACAACCTTTTTAAAATTCAATGGCTGTTTCCAGAATGCAGAAGTCATCATAAAATACTTATAATTAAAATCTTTGGCCTTGATTCCGCTTACTGTACGCGGTGTACCATTCAGCACATAAGCATTAAAACTGTCAAGTGCCTGCTGGGCAGCTTCATAAGCGCTTGCACGGTCAATAAACTGACCATTCAGACGTTTCAGCAACTGGTTGTTTGTCACGACTGAATACTGGGGGAAGGTAGTTCCCTGGTAAAGCACATAACGGACACTGGACGGAAACTCCTTGTCCAGAGTTCTGTTCAAAAGGCAGAGAGCAACTGCCTTCATACCTGCAATTCCCTGGTCTCCTGCCTCAGCCTCGCAGACAGCTGCCAGAATATCAAGATCAGACTTGGTTCCATCTGCAACTCCCGGATGACTCTTAAGCTCCTTCATAATAGTAAAATTGCGGCCACGTTTCTCATCATACCAGGTAAAGGTAATACTGCTGTCATTGTCATCCTTTCCTGAATCCTGTTTCTCGGAAGCAACACCATTGGAATCAAACGCGTAGGTCTTTCCTCCAATGGAAGCTGTAGTGTTTACGTACATCACGCCTGTTGTTCCAAAATAATAGCTGTTTCCATCCAGACTCAGCCAGCCGGTCTGCGCTTTGCCATCTGTGGTACTAAAATAATACCGCTTGCTTCCAACCTTACCAAAGCCTTTCTGATAACGGACTCCGCTGGTCTTGGAAAAATAATAGATATTTCCATCTACAGTCTTAAGTCCGGTATACATAATACCTGTGCTAGTATTAAAATAGCGGGTATATCCCTTAGAATCCGTGAACCAGCCGGTAAGCATCTGACCATTGCTCTTGAAATAACGTTTCTCTTTCTTAGCTGTGGTCTGCCAGCCCTTTACCATAGCGCCGGTTCCGCTGGTAAAATAATATTTCTTACCCTTTAAGGTCAGCCAGCCGCGGACAAGCTTACCATTGGAAGGTCTGAAATAACGGGTTACGGTTCCGCTCTTCAGAAAACCGGTGGCCATCACACCTTTTCCCTTGGTAAAATACCGGATGTTTCTGCCCTTACTGTCTTTTTGCCAGCCTTTTAACTGTACGCCTGTTTTTTTATTAAAATAGTATTTCTTGCCTTTCAGAGTCAGCCAGCCTTTCTGCTTGGCTCCGCTGGCTGTTATGTAGTAGGTCTTGCCGTTTATAGTCTTAAATCCGGCTTTCGCAGCCTGAACATCCCTTGTCATCAGAAAAACCGTACATAATGTGGCAATCACAAGCAGCACCAGAGCCAGACTTTGCTTTCTGTTTCTCTCTTCTTTTATCATAGCATTTTCCTCTCTTTGACCTGACTAATTCCGAAGCTTTCCCACCTCTGCTTTTCACAAACAGTTACTGTTTACTCCGTGACCAGTAACACGCTTCGCGATGCACAGAAATCATGCATTCGCATGATTTCGCGCTGAGATTCTCGGGTTTTCTGTGAACTTTGTTCACAAAAAACAGCGTTTGCTTCGCAGACTTAATTCTTAACAAATCAATCCTTGTTTTATATATTTTATGTCGAATTCTTTTCAAAGATTACAGAAATATTACGTTTCAGTTTATTATAGCCAAATTTCTCTTTTCTGTCAACTGCTTTGTCACACACCCCCTGTCCCCTCCATATGATGAACTGTAAACATTTTCTGGAGGTAACAGCATGAGTGATTTAGCTGCTACAAACTGTGGCTGCGGCGAGGAAAGATCCGGTTGCGGATGTGGTAACTGCGGTTGTAATAATGGCTGCGGATGTGACAATGGATGTGGGCTTTCCTTTGGGAACGGCTCCTGTGGATGCAATATTCTCTGGATCATCATTCTTCTTTGCGCATGCGGCGGCAACGGTATTGGCTGCAACAACAGCTGTGGCAACGGAAATGGTGACTGCTGCTGGATCATTATCATCCTTCTGCTTCTCTGCGGTGGATGGGGGAATGGCTGCGGCTGCTGATCTGAGTTTCCCACATATGAAAAAGGGCTGTCTTCTCAGTCCTTTTCAAAAAAATCGGGACAGCGGGAATTTTCCCCTGTCCCCTTTTTCAGGCATATTCTAAAAGCATTCTTACGTTTCCTTGTTTCTTTTTCAACCACGCTCTGGGTAGAAACTCTCTCCTGCAAATTGTCTTTAATCCCCGGTATGGTTTGCGGACTGCCTTCTTTCTTCTGACTGCTCCACACACCTGCCATTTCCTTCCTGTTTTCCTTGCTTCTTTCGCACACATTCCAGATCCAGCTCGTATATGGCATTTCCATCTATAATAAGCTTTTCATTTTCTCTTCTCATAACTTTCCCTCCTGACTTTGCGGGAAATTCATACATCCCCCTGCTATAGAATATGTTACAGATGTCAGAGCGTGTTTGAAAAATGCTTTCTGCAGAATGTGCGTCACAATTTGCAGAAGATTTCACCGTTTTCAAACCGTCGTCATATTTTAATAACAACAACATAGATATAGAAAAGGGATTTTTATGGATCAGGAATATATTGCCCAGACAGCTCTGGATCAGATGGTGGGAACTGACCAGGGACAGCTGTTAAAAGCTCTCATCCCCTATTTTCCACCCAGGCAGCAACAGTTTCTGTCCGTTTTTGCAAAAGCCAGGGAACTTTCCAATACAGTCGCTCTTTTTACAAAGCCGTCAGAAGCCATGCAGATACAGGCTGCAGCAGCCCCTGCCCAGCCTCTTGAAGTCATAAACGACCTGCGCCGCTACTGTTTTGGAGATATACGAAAGACTCTGGATCAGATCACCAATATGATGACCATGGCAGAAATGCTGAGGATGATGAATGAACCATCTCCAGAAGATAATTGCGAAGAAGAACGACAGTAAAAACAGAAAAATTTCATTCAAAACGGACATGTCGCCAATTGGCAGCATTACTATATAAGAAAGGAATGATTCCATATGGATGACAACTGGCAGGATAATCCAAAGCTTGCAGGTATCGACAAAAACAAGCTTGACATGCTCCAGCAGATGGCCCGGCAAGGAGCCGGAAAATCTCCCTCTGATCTGCTGCCATTTATTATGAATGCAGCTTCCCAGGGGAGAAATGCCGGTCTGAACTTTAACAGTAATGAAATCAATACCATCATTGAGGTTTTGAAAATGGGAAAAAGCCCCCGGGAACGTGCAAAGCTTGATAAAGTGGTAAACCTGATGAAGATGATGAAGTAAAGCATTTTCTGCGATTAAGAAAACTTACTCCTCAACTTCTCCCATCATGCACTCGCGAAGCAGTACTAGCGCACTGGCAACAGCCTGCTGACGGATCTTGGTTCTATTTCCGGTAAAATGATATTCCCGGGTAATCGTATGTCCATTGCAGCAGCAACCCATAAACACGGTTCCAACAGGAGTCTCACTGGTTCCGCCATCCGGGCCTGCAAGGCCGGTAACAGAAAGACAGATATCAGCTCCTGAAGCTGCGCAGCCCCCCTTTGCCATCTGTTTGGCACATTTTGCAGAAACAGCTCCCACTGTTTTCAATGTGGATTTCTTCACTCCAAGACATTCTCTCTTGGCACGGTTGCTGTAAGTAACAAATCCATGGGTAAACACCTGGGAAGCACCTGGAACATTTACAATGCGGGCAGCAATGGCACCACCTGTACAGGATTCTGCAAGAGACAGAGTTAATTCTTTCTCCTTCAGCAGATCCACAACAGATTCTTCCAGCGTTTTGTCCGCATCCAGGGCAAATACATTTTTGCCGAATCGCTTTTGAAGTTCCTTTACTACAGGTTTGATCAGCTTCTTGCAGGATTTCTCATCCTCACCCTTGGCTGTAATACGGAGATGAACCTCTCCTGTCTTTGCATATGGGGCAAGAGTTGGATTTGTCTGGGCCTCGATCATATCCTGGATATCGGCAGCCACCTGGCTCTCACCGATTCCACAGATCTTCACAACCTGGGAGCAGATGATCTCCGGCTGTTTCTTGCGAAGGTATGGGAAAACAGACTCCTCAAACATAGGGATCAGCTCATTAGGCGGTCCCGGAAGAAGAATGGCAGTCTTACCGTTTTTCTCAAGGATCAGACCAGGTGCTGTACCGTTGTGGTTATCAAGCACAATAGCGCCTTCCGGAACCTGCGCCTGCTTATAATTATTGGAGGTCACACGTCTGTCCGGATGATTCTTCTTATATTCCTTCATATAGCGCTCAATACGCTTACGGGAATGAGGATCTTCAGAAAGAGGAAGTCCCATTACCTCAGCACATACTTCCTTAGTCAGATCATCCTCAGTTGGTCCGAGACCTCCCGAAAGAATTACCACGTCAGATCTGTCGAGGGCAGAGGCAATCACAGCTTTCATTCGGTCGTGATTATCTCCCACAACAGACTCATAGTAAACAGAAAGTCCCAGCTGGGCACATTTCTCAGAAAGATATGCGCTGTTGGTGTTTACAATATTTCCCAGCAAAATTTCAGTTCCTACAGCTACAAGTTCTGCAATCATATATATACCTCTTTTCCAGAGCATGTTTGAAATCAGCCAACATCTCTGCTCACAAAGATGCTGGCTGATTTACATTCAGATATTCTCACTCTCTGCACGCAAAAGCATTCCGCGGGCAGTGACTATTTTATTCCTGCATGGAAATTACATTCTTATTCTGCACAATATACGTGATCAGAGAAATCACCGTCAGAGCAAGTGATACCCATACAAAAATCTGTGTCAGTATTTCAAAAACTCCCCCAAAGTTCAGGATCAGAAGAATGATCATGACCATCTGGGATACAGTTTTAAATTTGCCCCAGTAGTTTGCAGCGATGACAACGCCGTTCTCGGCAGCGATCAGTCTGAAGCCACTGATAATAAATTCTCTTGCAATGATAATGATCACGAACCATGCCGGCAGGCGGTCAAGCTCGATCATGCAGATCAGTGCAGAACAAACAAGAAGCTTGTCAGCAAGAGGATCCATGAATTTACCAAAATTGGTAACCAGATTATTCTTGCGGGCAAGATGACCATCAAACCAGTCCGTAATACTTGCCACTACAAAAATAGCAAGGCAGATATAGCGGTTGGCATCTCCGCCCCAGCCAGTCAGAATAAATAATACAAAAAACGGTACCAGGATCATTCTGGCAATAGTCAGTTTATTCGGTGTATTCATCTTCCAGCTCTCCTATCAAATCGTACTCCAGAGCTCCGGTAACCCGGACTCTCGCAAAATCTCCTGTCATGAGAAGTTCGCCGGTCTGTACAAAAATATATCCATCGACCTTCGGCGCATCTCCGTAAGTACGTCCAATGTACGCACTCTCTCCAGATACTTTGCCCTCGATCATAACAGTCAGCACCTGACCAACGCGGCTCTCACCCTTTTCAAGAGAAATTTCCTGCTGAAGTTCCATGATCTCATCGCGTCTGGCTTCCTTGACCTCCTCCGGAATCTGATCTTCCATAGTGGCTGCCGGGGTATCCTCCTCAGCAGAGTATGGGAAAACACCAAGGCGGTCAAACTCGATCTCATCCACAAACTCCATCAGTTCTTCGTGGTCTTCCTGTGTCTCTCCAGGAAAACCACTGATCAAGGTTGTACGAAGGAAAATATCCGGGATCTCCCGGCGCAGCCTGCCAATAATATCCACCAGCTCCTGCTTGGTGGTACGGCGGCCCATGCGTTTCAGCACACGGTCACTTGCATGCTGGATCGGAAGATCCAGATAATGACAGATCTTCTTCTCTTCCTTCATAGTCTGAATCAGCTCATCATAAATCTCTTCCGGGTAACAGTACAAAATACGGATCCAGCGGATTCCCTTTATTTTGCAAAGCTCCTTTAAAAGGACATGAAGAGATTTCTTTCCATAGATGTCCTTACCATATACAGTAGTCTCCTGGGCAACCAGAATCAGCTCTTTCACCCCTTTTTCAGCAAGAGACCGGGCTTCTTTTACGAGCAGCTCCATAGGCACGCTTCTGTAGCCGCCCCGGAGTCTTGGGATAATACAGTAGGTACAATGCTTGTCACAGCCTTCTGCAATTTTCAGATATGCAAAATGTCCACCTGTGGTCAACATACGCTTACCGGAAATATCCGGAAGAAAATCAATGCTCTTGTACTCTTCAAAGTGTCTGCCTGCCCGGGCTTCCTTTACAGCCTTGCTGATATCGCCGTAAGAGGTTGTACCAAGAATAGCATCCACTTCAGGTATTTCCTCTGAAATTTCTTTCTTGTAACGCTGTGCCATGCAGCCGGTAACGATCAGCACCTTGCAGGTACCTGCCTTTTTCTTCTCTGCCATTTCAAGAATGGTATTTACACTTTCTTCTTTGGCATCACCGATAAAACAGCAGGTATTGACAATAATGACCTCTGCTTCGTCCTCATCATCAACGATCTCATGTCCGTCTGCAGCAAGCATTCCAAGCATTTCCTCAGAATCTACCAGATTCTTATCACATCCAAGGGAAATGAACAGTAATTTCATATTATTCTGCACTCTCCTCAGACTCAGCAGGATCAACTGCAGCTGCAGGTTCTTCAGCAGCAATCTCCTCTGCAGAATGTCCTGCGATCTCTGCTAAATCCTCTTCCTCATGTTTACCTGGAAGGATCTTAACCTTTCCGTGATATAACTCGTCAATTGCGATAGAAAGAGGTTTCTTGCCTTTAACATTATCTGCCAACGGCTTTGCACCGCCGATCAGCTGACGCGCACGCTTGCTTGTAGCAAGAATCAGGGAATAACGGCTGTTGAGCACCATGCTCTCATCGTCGTCCTCATTGTTGGTATTGATTGCTTCGATTAACTCAGAATAAGATGGATGGATCATATATATACTCCTTTCAAAAATTGTGATTATTGTTATAATTTTTATAAAGATTCGCAGCTTCAAACTGTATTTTCGCGAATAAAGTTGCAAATCAATATTTCATTTTATGGCAGTTTCATCTGCTCTTTATTTGGATTATTCTTCCACAAACTTTGCTGCCTGTGCCTGGATCTCATGGATAAAACCAAGGTTTCGCCTCATGGCGAAATGTTCGCTCTGAATAATATTATGAAGCCTGTCTACAGCATCCTCCAGCTGGTCATTCACCAGCAGATAGTCGTACTCGTCAACTCCTTCTGCCTCCTGTGCAGCTCTTGCAAGACGCTGGTGGATCACTTCCGCAGTCTCAGTGCCTCTTCCAACAAGACGCTCTTTCAGTTCCTCCATGGAGGGCGCTGTTACAAATACCAGCACAGCTTCCGGGAATTTCTTCTTGATCTTGCGGGCTCCCTGAATCTCGATCTCCAGGATCACATCCCGGCCTGCTGACAACTGCTCCTCCACATAAGCCTTAGGTGTGCCGTAGTAATTCTCCACGTACCGGGCATATTCGATCAGCTGATCCTGACGGATCATTTCCTCAAATTCTTCTTTTGTGCGGAAAAAGTATTCTCTTCCGTCTTCTTCCCCTGGTCTGGGGTTTCTGGTGGTGGCAGATACAGACAATGCGTAATTGTCGTACTTCGCCATCAGGCTTTTCATAATGGTGCCTTTTCCTGCTCCGGAAAATCCGGAAACAACTGCCAAAACTCCTCTACTCATGGCCCTCTCCCTTATTTTCTATAACTTCTGCAAATCTGCGGGCGATCGTGTCCGGCTGGATCGCAGATAATATCAGAATGTGGTCTGAGGTAATGATCACAGACTTGGTCTTTCTTCCCTGAGTGGCATCCACAAGGGAATTGGAACCTTTCACACTCTGAACCATTCGTTTCACCGGAGCGGCATCCGGGTTTACCACAGCTACGATTTTCTGGGAATTCACCACATTACCGAATCCGATATTGATTAATTTTGCCATGTTTTCACCCTTCTGTCAATATGGAAAGCTTACGTCTTTGATTCTCTAGTACATCGCTTCGTAAATAACTATACCAATCACGTAGGATGTGGATTCGAGTGTGCAGGTATAAAAACGCAGGCGTAGCGGGCTACGCCGAGGCTTTTATACCTGTGCAATCGGATTCACAGACAAGTGAGTGGTATAGTTATTTCGAAAACGATGTACTAGGTTACTCCACATTCTGAACCTGTTCTCTGATCTTCTCAATCTCTGTCTTCAGATCAATTGCTATATTGGAGATAATCAGATCACTTGATTTCGACAAAATGGTATTTGCCTCACGGTTCATCTCCTGTGCCATAAAATCAAGCTTGCGTCCGATGCCTTCCTTCTCCTCCAGCATCTTCTTCATTCCCTGGATATGGCTGTGGAGACGAACAGTCTCCTCATCGTTGCAGATCTTATCGGAGAACAGGACAACTTCTGCTGCAATACGGGAATCTTCGATCTGAGAATCCTCCAGAAGCTCATGAACCTTGGCTTCCAGCTTCTCTCTGTAAGAATCCACAACCTCCGGAGAGCGGGCTTCTACCTGACTTACCTTCTCATCAAGAGCATCCAGCTTGGCAATCAGGTCGTTCTTCAGATTCTCTCCCTCTCTTGCACGGGACTGGGCAAATTTCTCGCAGGCCTCACGAAGCGGTGCTTCCAGAACTGCCCACAATGCGTCCTCATCTACAGACTGCTCCTCCATAGTCAGCACGTCCGGATAACGGGAAAGAGCTCCTGCCTTCACATCGTTCTCAAGGCCAAATTCCTCTGCCATCTGACGGATATATGCAAGATATTCTCCTGCAAGCTCCTTATTATATTTCAGTGCGCCACAGCTTAAGGTGTAGTCCTCATATGTGATAAACACATCCACTTTACCACGCTGCATATAGGTCTTCATGAGATTCCGGATCGCGCCCTCAAGGAAAACCAGCTTCCTTGGCATTTTGATACTCAGATCCAGATATCTGTGATTGACGGATTTTAACTCAACGGTGATTTTCCGCTCTTTTGTAATCACCTCGGCTCTTCCAAAGCCGGTCATACTTTTTATCATAGTAATCTCTTTCTGTATTTTTATTCCGAATACTGTCTGAAAAGAGTACCATTCCTCATAACAGAATCGTCTCTGATATTCAGGCAATAACTCTACGCAGGTTACCGTTCACAGTTGCCTACGCATACAGATTTATTATAGTTCATTCTAAAACCCTAGTCAAATCCTTTTTTTGCTGTTATAATAAAGTCTGCATGTCACGGTTACTGGTCACGAAGTGAGCAGTAACCTGTCAGCAGAAAGGAGTTTTTTATGGCTTTTGACGGAATTACCATTGCTGCAATGGTTTCTGAATTAAATAAAAATCTCTCCGGGGGACGCATTAACAAAATCGCCCAGCCGGAAAGTGACGAACTGCTGATCACCGGAAAAGGTGCAAATGGTCAGAAGCGTCTGCTTCTCTCCGCCAGCGCCTCCCTGCCTCTGATCTATTTTACAGGCAAAAACCGGATCAGCCCTTTGACTGCACCTAATTTTTGCATGCTTCTCCGCAAGCACATCGGAAGCGCCAGGATCACTGCGATCCGCCAGCCTGGTCTGGAGCGTGTTGTAGAATTTGAGCTGGAGCACCTGAACGAACTTGGTGATGTGTGTCATAAGGTTCTCATTATGGAACTGATGGGAAAGCACAGCAACATTATCTTCTGTGATGATAATAATATGATCCTGGACAGTATCAAGCACGTATCCTGCAACGTAAGTTCTGTACGTGAAGTTCTGCCAGGACGCCCTTATTTCATCCCCCACACTCAGGACAAGCTGGATCCTCTTACCATTTCCAGAGAGGATTTCATGGAGAAAGTTTGCGGCAGATCCAATGCCGTCTCCAAAGCTCTCTATCAGACGCTTACCGGTTTCAGCCCTGTAATGGCTCAGGAACTTTGCTATCGCACTTCCATTGATGGAAATGATGATGTCCAGACATTAGATGAGAATACCAAAGAGCAGCTTTATACAGAATTTACCCGTTTAATGGAGCAGATCCGTGGGGAAGAATTTACCCCGGTTATTGTTTTCAAAGGGGACGAGCCGGTTGAATACGGTGTTCTTCCTTTTTCCCAATATGGAGAAGGCTTCACCACCCGGACCTTTGAATCTGTGTCAGAGATGCTGGAAACCTATTATGCTTCCCGCGACGTGATCACCCGTATCCGCCAGAAATCCGCGGATCTCCGAAAGATCGTCCAGACTGCCCTTGACCGCAACCGCAAAAAATTAAGCCTTCAGCAGAAGCAGATGAAAGACACTGAGAAAAAGGACAAATACAAGGTTTACGGCGAATTGATCAACACCTACGGCTACGGCCTGGAAGAAGGCTGCAAATCCTTTAAGGCTGTGAACTATTATAATGGAGAAGAAATCACTATTCCTCTTGATCCTACCCTGACCCCCCAGGAGAATTCCAAGAAGTATTTCGATCGTTACGGCAAGCTGAAACGTACCCAGGAAGCTCTGGAGGTTCAGATTGCAGATACTACAAGCGAGATCGAGCATCTGGAATCCATATCCAATGCCCTGGACATTGCCGCAGAGGAGAGCGACCTTTCCCAGATCAAGGAAGAGTTGATGGAATACGGCTATGTGAAGCGCCACTACGGAAACAAAAAAGGTGCCAAGATGCAGGTGAAATCCAAACCCTTCCACTATGTTTCCAGCGATGGCTACGATATTTATGTAGGAAAAAACAACTACCAGAATGATGAGCTAACCTTTAAATTTGCCACAGGAAATGACTGGTGGTTCCATGCCAAAAAGATGCCGGGCTCCCATGTTGTGGTAAAGACAAAAGACGGCACACTTCCGGACCGCACCTTTGAAGAAGCAGGAAATCTTGCAGCCTTTTATTCCAAGGGACGCACTGCACCAAAGGTAGAGATTGATTATCTCCAGAAAAAGAATGTGAAGAAGCCGGCTGGAGCCAAACCGGGATTTGTAGTTTATTATACAAACTATTCTCTGATGGCTTCACCAGATATTGCAGGAATCCAGCAGCTATCCTGATTGTAACCGTTTTTCCCTCTTTGCATGCAGCCCTGAATTTGCGAAACGGCTGCTCTGCAAACCGCAAGCTGCTATCTATATACACCGGAGCCTGTTTCAAACGCGCTCTGATTTAAGAACAGGAGTTACCTATGAGTATTTTAAATGTTGAACACCTTACCCACGGCTTTGGTGACAGAGCCATTTTCCATGATGTTTCCTTCCGTCTTTTAAAAGGAGAACATATTGGCCTGGTAGGCGCCAACGGAGAGGGAAAATCCACCTTCTTCAATATTGTAACTGACAAACTGATGCCAGATGAGGGCAGGATTCAGTGGGCAAAAAATGTCCGCGTAGGTTATCTGGACCAGCATTCTGTCCTCGCTCCTGGCATGACCATCCGCGACGTGCTGAAATCTGCTTTTTCCTGGCTTTTTGAACTGGAAGAACGAATGAATACCATCTGTGATTCCCTTGGTGAAGCCTCCCCGGAAGAAATGGAAACTCTTATGGAGGAACTGGGAACTATCCAGGATACCCTGACCATGCACGACTTCTACGTAATTGATTCCAAAGTAGAAGAGGTTGCCCGGGCACTTGGTCTTCTGGATCTTGGACTTGACCGTGATGTCACAGATCTCAGCGGCGGACAGCGTACCAAGGTGCTCCTTGCCAAGCTGCTTCTGGAGAAACCAGATATTCTTCTTCTGGATGAGCCCACCAACTATCTGGATGAAGAGCACATTGCATGGCTGAAACGCTATCTCCAGGAATATGAGAATGCCTTTATCCTGATTTCCCACGATATCCCGTTTCTCAATGATGTGATCAATATCGTTTATCATATGGAAAATCAGGAGCTGAACCGTTATGTAGGCGATTATGACCACTTCCAGGAAGTCTATGAAGTGAAAAAGGCTCAGTTAGAGGCGGCTTACCGCCGCCAGCAGCAGGAAATCAGCGAACTGAAGGATTTCGTTGCCAGAAACAAGGCCCGGGTTTCCACCAGAAACATGGCAATGTCCCGCCAGAAAAAGCTGGACAAAATGGATGTGATCGAACTGGCTGCCGAGAAACCAAAGCCGGAGTTTCACTTCAAACAGGGACGCACCCCTGGCAAATACATCTTCGAGACAAAGGATCTTGTGATCGGATATGACGAGCCCCTTTCCCGCCCTCTCACCCTTTCCATGGAAAGAGGCCAGAAAATCGCGCTTGTAGGTGCCAACGGAATTGGAAAAACCACGCTTCTGAAAAGTATTCTTGGTCTGATCCCATCATTGAAGGGAACCAGGGAATTAGGAGACAATCTGCAGATCGGATATTTTGAGCAGGAAGTAAAAGGTGACAACAAAACTACCTGTATTGATGAGATCTGGGCAGAATTCCCGTCTTATACCCAGTACGAAGTACGCTCCGCACTTGCAAAATGCGGTCTCACCACCAAGCATATTGAGAGTCAGGTCCGTGTGCTTTCCGGCGGTGAGCAGGCCAAGGTCCGACTTTGCAAGCTGGTAAACAAAGAGACAAATGTCCTTCTTCTTGACGAGCCTACCAACCACCTGGATGTGGATGCAAAAGAAGCTCTGAAGGAGGCACTAAAGGAATATCGTGGAAGTGTGCTTCTTATCTGCCATGAGCCGGAATTTTATCAGGATGTGGTTTCACAGGTGTGGGACTGCAGTAAATGGACAACTAAGATCCTGTAAATGCTATACTAAGATTATTATTTTATAAGAAAAACAGCATCCGGACAGAATATATTTTTTATACTTCTGTCTGAATGCTGTTTTTATTTCTTTTACTAAACGGACGTGTCACCTGTCGGCGGCATCACCATATATGAAGGATTTATGCATTCTGTTACATTTCAATCTATCAGTTCACAAACTGAATGATTCCGGATACCTGCTCGTATGCACTATCCCAGTCCTGACCACTTGCCAGTCCTTTTACTTTTCCCTTGATCGTTACTCGCTTGGAAGCCGCATATCCGGAAGCATCTGCCTTGATTCCCTTATTGGTTGTGAAATCATGTGTACCCCAGATCTTATCTGCATAATATTTGCCGTCAGCCTTCAATTCAATATTGCTGAATGTGGCATTTACAGAATCTCCGTTTAATCTTGCAGAACCCTCCACGCGAAGATAGACAGTTGTGTTTGCAAGACTGCTGTTTTTAACTGTTTTGACAAGTTTGCCGTTGATGTAGCAGTTGCAGGTTCCGTCTTTTTTCACAGCCAGCATTACATGGTAAGTCTTACCTCTGGCCGCTTCCTGAACCCAGATATAGTTCTGACCGCCTGCACCATTGTGGGCTACATTCTCGATCATGAACCATGCCTTACCTGTATAAGGAGCTCTTGCATGCTTGTCATACTGGATACCAAAGCTTACTGCAGAGGTCGCTGTGCAGGCAACCAGCTTCGCATGATAACCGGAACCGGAACCGGAAAGTACCATATCCGTTTCAATGGTATATTCGGAAGCTGTATTTGCAACAGTGGAACCTGTAGCCGTGGCATTTCCGCCGGTAGTATCTGGTTTCGTTGTGGTTGGAACCTCATAAACGATTTTCAGTCCTTTTTTGTTATAGGAACTTACTTTCTTTCCTTTGTAGGCTTTTACTGTGTAGTAGTATGTAGTTCCACTCTTCACTTTTTTATCTGTGTAAGATGTTTTGGAACCGCCTTTCACAGTTTTGATTTTTTTCCAGGAACTATTTTCTGTCTTACGCATAACATAGTAGCCGGAAGCGCCTTTACTCTTTTTCCAGGTGATTTTAACACTTTTATTTACACGTACCACCTTGGAAAGCTTCGGTGCTTTTAATGCTGCTGCCTGAACTGCCTCTGCTTTTCCAAATGAATAAACCGGAAATACAAGCATAAAAGCAAGTAAAAACAACATAATCTTTTTGATTACTTTTCTGTTCATAATATTCCTCCTTCTTTCCTCATATGAACTTCCATCATAAAAGACGGAGAACTTCTTCAAGAAATTCTCCGTCTCATTATACTACTTATTCATCAGCAGCGTCAACCTTACTTGCCCGTGCTTCAATCTCTTTCTGCTGGATATCTCCAGGAGCCTGCTCATAGCGGGCGAACTCGTAGGAGAAGTCACCACTTCCGCCAGTCATGGAACGAAGATCTGTGGAATATCCATAAATCTCAAGAAGAGGAACGTCAGCTTCAATAATGGTATTTCCGTTATGATCCGGATTCATTCCAAGAACACGGCCGCGACGTTTATTCAGATCGCCCATAACGTCACCTGTATATTTATCCGGAACTGTAACCTTCATGGAAACGATTGGCTCTAACAGTACCGGAGAAGCATCCATGAAGCCTTTCTTGAATGCAAGGATAGTAGCCATCTTAAACGCCATCTCTGAGGAATCTACCGGATGATAAGATCCATCATAAAGAGTAGCCTTTACACCAACTACCGGATATGCTGCAAGAGGTCCTTTCTGAACGCATTCCTGAAGGCCCTTCTCAACTGCCGGGAAGTAGTTCTTCGGAACTGCACCACCAACAACAACCTGCTCAAATACGTATGGAGTCTCCATATCGCCAGACGGCTCAAAACGCATCTTAACATGTCCATACTGTCCATGTCCGCCGGACTGTTTCTTATGTTTGCCTTCTACGTCAGAATTCTTGCGGATGGTCTCACGGAAAGGAACCTTCGGTTTGGAAAGCTCTACATCGACTTTATAGCGCTCTTTCAGCATGCTGACAATAACATCAAGATGCTGGTCGCCCATACCATAGATCAGACTCTGACGGTTAGCACCATCGTTCTCAACACGAACAGTCCTGTCTTCGCTCATGATCTTGGCAAGAGCCTGGGAAATCTTATCCTCATCCCCCTTGTTCACAGCCTTAAATCTCTTATAGGTATAAGGTGTGGAAAGAATTGCTTTCGGATAAAGAACCGGATTCGCCTTGGTGGCAAGGCTGTCACCAGTCTGAACACTGACTAATTTGGCAATTGCACCGATATCACCTGCATGGAGCTCTGGAACTTCGATGGGCTTGGAACCCTGAAGAACATATAATTTATTCAGGCGCTCTTCTGTGCCTTTCTCAACATTGAGAAGGGTATCATCAGATTTGATAACACCGGAGCAAACCTTGATCAGGGAATACTTGCCAAGGAATGGATCCACGATGGATTTCCATACATATGCTGATTTTGCTTTAGCGAAATCGTAATTTGCTTCAAAAATCTCGTTGGTCTTCTGGGAAATACCGTTGCAGGAACGTTTGTCCGGGCTTGGGAAATATCCGCAGATGTCGTCCAGAAGGTTGGATACGCCGCGAAGATTGATCGGGGATCCCATGCATACTGGAACAATGCTTGCATCCTGTACATTGGCGGCAAGTGCTGCGGAAACTTCTGTAACGGAGAACTCGTCTCCCTCAAAATAACGATCCATGAATTCCTCGCTGGTCTCTGCTACAGATTCCATCAGGATATCATGATACTTCTCAAGGTACTCATCCAGATAAGAAGGAATCTCGCACTCTTCCTTCTGTCCCTTGTCGATATATTTTCTTCCGGCCTGCTTCACAACGTTAACATATCCCACGAACTTGCCATCCTCACGGATCGGGAAATGCAGCGGGGCAATCTTCTTGCCATAAAGCTCAGTAAGCTGATCTACTACCTTACGGTAACTTACATCGTCCACGTCCATATCGGTAACGAAAATCATTCGCGGAAGTTTATACTTCTCGCAGAGATTCCATGCCTTCTGGGTACCAACCTGTACCCCTGCCTTACCTGATACTACGATGATTGCTGCGTCTGCAGCGCTGACAGCTTCCTCAACTTCTCCTACGAAGTCAAAATATCCGGGAGTGTCCAGAATGTTTACCTTGTTCTTCTGCCACGGGACCGGAATCAGAGATGTAGTGATAGAGAAATGTCGTTTGATTTCTTCTTTATCATAATCACTGACTGTATTGCCATCTTCTACACGGCCTAAACGGTTGGTCAAACCGGCAAGATATGCCATTGCTTCTGCCAGAGTTGTCTTTCCAGCACCGCCGTGTCCTAACAGCACTACATTTCTGATTCGGTCAGTTCTAAAAACGTCCATATGTAATACCTCCCTGTTTGTCTAATATGTTCATATTTTACTAAATATTCAGAAGAATTTCAAGTATTTTCTGGGATTTTGACGGTCTTTTTTCAAAAAAGTTTAGATTATTTTGTCATTTCTGTAGGAATTGACAATTTGCGAGGAATCTCGTACAATATCATAAGATAATTTTTCACTTTAACGAAGGAAAGGAAACGACATTATATTATGAAGACAATCGGTTTTATCGGTCTCGGTCTGATCGGCGGCTCTATCGCCAAGGCCATCCGGAAGTACCATCCGGATTACCACATTCTGGCCTATAACCGCAGTAAGGAAGCACTTGCCTCTGCCATCAGCACCGGCATTATAGATGGTGTCTGTGAGGAAATGAAGGATCCACGCTTTGGATCCTGTGATTATGTATTTTTATGTGCTCCGGTAGAGATCAACCTGGAGTGCCTTGCATATCTGAAAGAGATCCGCCAGCCAGGCTGCATTATCACAGATGTGGGAAGTGTAAAGGGAATCATCCATCAGAAGGTGGAGGAGCTGGGAATGACAGACTGCTTTATCGGCGGTCACCCTATGGCCGGTTCTGAGAAAACCGGTTTCGACCATTCCAACGAGCGCATTCTGGAAAATGCATACTATATTCTTACCCCGGGCGGAGAAGTGGGACTGGAATATATTTCAGATTTTACAGAACTGATCAGTTCTCTTGGTGCTATCCCTATGGTGCTTACAGCTGAAGAGCATGATTTTATTACAGCAGGTGTAAGCCATCTGCCCCATATTATTGCTTCTGCCCTTGTAAATCTGGTAAAAACTCTGGACAACGATGCCGAATATATGAAGACCATCGCAGCAGGCGGTTTCCGCGATATTACAAGGATTGCCTCCTCCTCTCCCGTTATGTGGCAGCAGATCTGCATGGAAAACCATGAGAACATTTCCAATGTTCTGGACGACTATATCCGCATGCTGATCCAGATCCGCTGTTCTGTAGACAACTGTGCTACAGATGGGAAGGAGGCAGATGCTATTTATCAGATGTTTGCAAGCTCCAGGGATTACCGTGATTCCATTGATGTTGTGGATAATGGTCCTATCCGCAAGGCTTATGTGCTTTATCTGGATATTGCAGATGAGGCCGGCGGAATCGCTACCATTGCCACCATCCTTGCCATGGACAAGATCAGCATTAAAAACATCGGCATCATCCACAACCGCGAATTCGAGCAAGGCGTTCTGAAAATCGAATTTTATGAAGAAGACGCTATGGAACGGGCCATTGCACTTTTGAAAAAGCGCAATTATATTGTTTATGAGCGATAACCTGCGTACCGACAGTTGTTTATTGGATACATTACAATTAGTTTTTCAGACAAACTCTGTATCAATACAGCAAATATGAAGTAAACGCCATATTGACTCGTCTAATTCTTTATAAGTAATATAGTCGATACCTGTTTTTGCTGTATGAAACTTTATATTTAAGGAACGATTATTATGGAAATAAAAAAACTTACAAATCTCCACGGAGAACTTACAGTCCCAGGCGACAAATCCATCTCCCACCGTGCCGTCATGTTCGGTTCCCTTGCCAAAGGAACCACAAAGATCACCCATTTTCTGGAAGGAGCTGACTGCCTTTCCACCATCTCCTGTTTCCGCAAAATGGGCATTGATATTGAGAATAACAGCGGAGAAATCCTGGTTCATGGAAAAGGACTCCACGGATTATCTGCCCCTGTTGATATTCTGGATGTTGGAAACAGTGGCACAACTACCCGCCTGATTTCCGGTATTCTTGCAGGACAAAATTTTGTATCGGAGCTTACCGGCGATGACTCTATCCAGAGCCGTCCCATGAAACGGATCATGACGCCTCTCCTTTCCATGGGCGCTGATATTGCAAGCATAAAGGGAAATAACTGTGTTCCCCTTCGGATTGCAGGTCATCCTCTGAAGGCCATTCACTATGATTCACCAGTTGCCTCTGCTCAGGTAAAATCCTGTGTACTTCTGGCGGGAATGTATTCTGACGGAATTACCAGCGTCACCGAACCGGTTCTTTCCAGGAACCATACAGAAATCATGTTAAACTACTTTGGAGCTCAGGTAACTTCTGAGGGAACTACCGCTTCCATTGCTCCGGAACCATCTCTTTTTGCCAGAGAAATTACAGTACCTGGGGATATTTCTTCTGCCGCTTATTTCATCGCTGCCGGACTTCTGGTGCCAGGCAGTGAGATTCTTCTGAAGAATGTGGGAATCAATCCCACAAGAGACGGACTGCTTCGTGTGTGCAAAGATATGGGGGCTGACATTACGCTCTTAAATGTAAATATGGAAGGAGAGCCTACCGCTGATCTTCTTGTTCGCACCAGTTCTCTTCACGGTACAACAGTAGGCGGAGAAATCATTCCGACTCTTATCGACGAGATTCCGATGATTGCAGTTATGGCTGCTTTCGCCGAGGGTACTACTGTGATCAAGGATGCAAAAGAACTTAAAGTAAAAGAATCAGACCGAATTCTGGTTATGGCAGAGAACCTTTCCCGCATGGGTGCGGACATTACACCTACAGAGGACGGAATGATCATACATGGAGGCAAGCCGCTTCACGGCGCAGAGATTGATTCTTATCTGGACCACAGAGTGGCTATGTCTTTCGCTGTTGCAGGACTGCTCTGTGATGGACCGCTATCTATTAAGGGTGGAGATTGTGTGAAGATTTCTTATCCGGAATTTTATGAGGATCTGTATCGGTTAGGAGAATAATCTGAACCGCAGGAACTTAAATGAGAACAATTTTCGTTACTGTGAACGGAGTGAGAAGTGACCATTTTTCCATTTAGGTTCCTGTTTTTTTGCCTTTTTAGATGTGTATTCCTCTTATTTTATGTTAAATAATAGTCAATGTTAGTTTAGTGTAACTGTCATATTTTGCCAGATTATATGCTTATATTTTCTTTTAAAATATACATATTGCACATTTTGCCATGTATTAATTTCTGTGCAATTTTAAAATTCGTTTTAATCTCATTTCTATATTGATATTCTTTTAACGATTTCGACGAAGTTAAAAAACTTTCCGTTTTCCTCTTTTTTTCTTCAAAAAAATAACGTATAATCCCACTGTAAGTTGAGGAACACTAAAACAAACAAAGCGAAGGTGAACAGCCCAGACAAAAGAGCGGCTGCCACAAGAAAGGAGCCAGAAATAATGAAAATTTTATTTTACGGAACCAAAAATTATGACGAGCAGTTTTTTGAAAAACTTTTACCTGAATTTCCAGATATTAAGATTAAATTTATTGAAGCAAATATCCACGAGGAGACCGCTTCTCTTGCAAACGGTTATGAAGCCATCTGTGCTTTTGTAAATGCAGACCTTGGCGCTCCTGTTATTGAAGAATTACATCAGCAGGGTGTAAAACTAATCCTTATGCGCTGCGCTGGTTACAATAATGTGGATCTTAAGACAGCTCACAAATATGGCATAAAAGTTCTGCGTGTTCCAGGGTATTCTCCGGAGGCTGTTGCAGAGCACGCAATGGCGCTGGCTCTTACAGCTAACCGTCACACTCACAAGGCCTATATCAAATGCCGTGAGAACAACTTTACTTTAAGCGGTCTTATGGGCGTGAACCTTTACAAGAAAACAGCCGGTATTATCGGTACTGGTAAAATTGGTCAGGCTATGGCAAGAATCTGCAAGGGATTTGGAATGCGGGTCATTGCATATGATCTTTTCCCAAACAAGAATCTTGACTTCCTGGAATACGTTTCTCTTGATGAGTTGCTGGCTACCAGTGATCTGATCAGCCTGCACTGCCCGCTTACAGATGAGACGAAGCATATTATCAACGAAAAGACAATTGCCCAGATGAAGGATGGAGTTATCCTTGTAAACACTTCCCGTGGCGGTCTTATCAAGACGGAGGATCTGATTTCCGGTATCCGCGACCATAAGTTCTTTGCGGTTGGACTGGATGTTTATGAGGAGGAATCTGATTATGTATTCGAAGATCTGTCTGAGAGCATCATGCAGACTTCCCTGATCCAGAGACTTCTCTCCTTCCCGAACGTAACCATGACCTCCCATCAGGGATTCTTTACAGAAGAAGCGCTCACTAACATTGCAGAGACAACTATGGAGAATGCGCAGGCTTATATCAATGGAGATGAGCTGAAGAACGAGGTTCTTTCATAATTCATAAATCACTATAGAAAATACGGTGTTTCAATGCATAGGTATTGAAACACCGTTTTGCTATTTAGTGTGTTGAAAGTTGTTCAAGGCGGACGCATTCGGACAATGGTGATTGCTCACTCGCCGGCGCAACG
>NZ_JBDGDM010000052.1:0-31618 GCF_040908885.1 Ruminococcus sp. RTP21358st1_G6_RTP21358_211008 | reverse complement strand
CATTAGTCGCAGTTAGCGATTAGTTCGCTGTAGCGTTGCGCCGGCGAGTGAGTAATACACATTGTCCAAATGCGTCCCTACTGAAGAACTTTTCAACACACTAAATAGCAAAAAAGTGGATTGACAAAGCCAAAAAAATGATATATTATATACCATATTTTTGAATAAGAATTTGTTTTGACAAAGGCGTCAAAGAGAAATGGATAGGTTAAGTGCCCCCTAATCCTCCTCTTTGACGCCTTTTTTACATATTAGAACACATTAAAAGCAATTGGAGGAGGAAATCGAAAGATGGCAGTAAAATACGTTTTTGTCACTGGCGGTGTTGTGTCAGGACTGGGAAAGGGAATCACAGCAGCTTCACTTGGGCGACTTTTAAAGGCAAGAGGTTTTCAGGTCACAATGCAGAAATTTGACCCTTACATCAACATTGATCCCGGAACCATGAACCCTATTCAGCATGGAGAAGTCTTCGTAACAGACGATGGAACTGAGACCGACCTGGATCTTGGTCATTATGAACGATTCATTGATGAAAGCCTGGATAAAAATTCCAATGTAACTACCGGAAAAATTTATTGGTCCGTTTTACAAAAAGAACGTCATGGAGACTTTGGAGGAGGAACCGTACAGGTAATCCCTCATATTACAAATGAAATCAAAAGCCGCTTCTATCGCGCAAAATCCCCGGATGAAAACAGGATTGCCATTATCGAAGTCGGCGGAACGGTAGGAGATATTGAAAGCCAGCCATTTCTGGAATCCATCAGACAGTTTCAGCATGATGTGGGACATGAAAATGCAATCCTTATTCATGTAACCTTGATTCCATACCTGAAAGCTTCAGGAGAAATGAAAACAAAACCAACCCAGGCCAGTGTCAAGGAGCTTCAGGCAATGGGAATCCAGCCGGATGTTCTGGTATGCAGAAGTGAATATCCGCTGACCGACGATCTGAGAGCCAAAATTGCCCTGTTCTGTAACGTGCCGGTAAGCCATGTACTTCAGAATCTGGATGTAGAGTATCTGTATGAAGCCCCACTTGCGATGGAACGTGAAAAACTGGCAGATGTGGTCATGCAGTCATTGGGACTTGAAAAAAGAAAACCAGACCTTACGGACTGGGAGGCTATGGTAGAAAATCTCCGCCATCCGGATAAAACTGTAAACATTGCTATGGTAGGAAAATATACCCAGCTTCATGATGCATACCTCAGTGTGGTGGAAGCTCTGAAACATGGCGGAATCGCATGCAAGGCGAAAGTAGAGATTACCTGGATTGATTCCGAAGAGTTAAACGAGAAGAACCTGGATCAGAGGCTTTACCAGGTAGATGGAATCCTGGTTCCAGGTGGTTTCGGCGGAAGAGGAACAGAAGGAATGATCCTGGCTGCCCAGTATGCCCGCGTGCATAAGATCCCATACCTTGGAATCTGTCTTGGAATGCAGATGGCAATCGTAGAATTTGCCCGTCATGTACTTGGTTATGAAGATGCAAACAGCATTGAACTTGCACCAGAAACCACCAATCCGGTAATCGCCCTTATGCCAGACCAGGAAGATGTGGAAGATCTTGGAGGAACCCTGCGCCTTGGAAGTTATCCATGTGTGCTTGCAGATGGTTCTTTATCTCTGGAACTTTTCGGACAGAAAGAAATTCAGGAACGTCACAGACATCGTTATGAAGTTAACAATGCATATCGCAAAGAACTGGCAGAAAAAGGCATGACCATAGCAGGAACTTCTCCTGATGGTCACATTGTGGAAATGATCGAGATTCCGGCAAACCCATTCTTTGTAGGAACCCAGGGACATCCGGAGTTCAAATCAAGACCGAACCATGCTCACCCGCTGTTCCGTGGATTTATCCAGGCAGCTGTAGATAAAGTAAACAAAGAGGAAACTCTTAATCAACAATAGAAAGGATGAGGAAAATGAAAGAAGTGATAAAGGAAAGGCAGGGACTTTACCGTCAGGAATTTGAACATGATAACTGCGGTATCGGTGCAGTTGTCAATATCAAAGGCAAAAAATCCCATGATACAGTTGCCAACGCATTGCGGATTGTAGAGAATCTGGATCATCGTGCCGGAAAAGATGCAGAAGGCAAAACAGGTGATGGCGTTGGTATCCTCCTTCAGATTTCCCATAAATTTTTTAAGAAAGCATGTAAAAAAGAGGGAATCGAAATCGGCCAGGAAAGAGAATATGGTATTGGCCAGTTCTTTTTCCCACAGCATGAGATCAAACGTGCCCAGGCAAAAAAAATGTTTGAGATCATTGTGGAAAAAGAGGGACTGGAGTTCCTTGGCTGGAGAGAAGTTCCGGTAGTTCCGGAGGTTCTTGGACATAAGGCAAGAGAGTGCATGCCATGCATTATGCAGGCATTTATCAAAAAGCCGGATGATCTGGAAAAAGGCATCGCATTTGACCGTAAACTGTATATTGCCCGCCGTGAGTTTGAACAGAGTAATGATAACACTTACGTATGTTCTATGAGTAGCCGTACGATTGTTTATAAAGGTATGTTCCTGGTTGGACAGCTTCGTACATTTTTCTCTGATCTTCAAAGCCCTGATTATGAATCTGCGATTGCATTGGTACATTCCCGTTTCAGTACCAACACAAATCCAAGCTGGGAGAGAGCACATCCAAACCGTCTGATCGTGCACAATGGTGAGATCAACACCATCCGGGGAAACGCAGATAAGATGCTGGCAAGAGAGGAAAATATGGAGTCCCCATACTTAGAAGGGGAAATGCAGAAAATCCTTCCGGTAGTCAACCGAAATGGTTCCGATTCTGCAATGCTCGATAATACGCTGGAATTCCTTACCATGAGTGGCATGGATCTTCCTCTTGCAGTGATGATCACTATTCCGGAGCCATGGGCAAATAACGATACCATTTCCCAGGAAAAACGTGACTTCTATCAGTATTATGCCACTATGATGGAGCCATGGGATGGACCTGCATCTATTCTTTTCTCAGATGGAGATGTGATGGGTGCAGTGCTTGACCGTAACGGTCTTCGTCCGTCCAGATATTACGTGACATCCGATGGCTGCATGATCCTTTCTTCTGAGGTTGGAGTATTGCCGGTACCGGAAGAGAAGATCATATTAAAAGAGCGTCTTCATCCTGGAAAAATGCTTCTGGTAGATACGGTTCAGGGCAAGATCATCGATGATAACGAATTAAAAGAGATGTATGCAAAGAAACAGCCATACGGCGAATGGCTGGACAGCAATCTGGTACATTTAAAAGATATTAAGATTCCAAACGAAAGAATGGAAGAATATACAGAGGAACAGCGTTCCCGTCTTCAGAAGGCTTTCGGATACACTTATGAGCAGTATCGTACTTCTATCCGAAACATGGCGTTAAACGGTGCTGAGAGCATTGGCGCAATGGGTGTGGATACACCGTTGGCAGTATTTTCCAAACAGAACAGACCGCTTTTTGACTACTTCAAACAGCTTTTTGCACAGGTAACCAATCCGCCGATTGATGCGATCCGTGAGGAGATTGTCACCAGCACAAGCGTTTATGTTGGAAAAGACGGAAACCTTCTGGAGCAGATTCCGGAGAACTGCAAGGTATTAAAGATTAACAATCCGATCCTTACCAATACAGATATGCTGAAAATTAAGGAAATGCATCACGAAGGCTTTAAGGTGGCTGTTGTCTCCACTCTTTATTACAAGAGCACAAAGCTTGAGCGTGCTATTGACCGTCTGTTTGTAGAAGTTGATAAAGCATACAGGGATGGTGCCAACATTCTGGTGCTTTCCGACAGAGGCGTGGATGAAAACCATATGCCGATTCCGTCTCTGCTGGCTGTTTCTGCAGTACATCAGCACCTTGTAAAGACGAAAAAGAGTACTTCTCTTGCTATTATCCTGGAATCCGGCGAGCCGAGAGAGGTTCATCATTTTGCTACTCTTCTGGGCTATGGCGCAAGTGCAGTCAACCCATATCTGGCATTGGAGACAATCCATGAGCTGATCGATACCCATATGCTGGACAAGGACTATTATGCAGCTGTAGACGATTATAATCATGCAGTTATCAGCGGTATTGTTAAGATCGCTTCCAAGATGGGTATTTCTACAATCCAGTCTTATCAGGGATCTCAGATTTTCGAGGCAATTGGTGTATCTCAGGATGTTATCGATAAATATTTCACAGGTACTGTAAGCCGTGTTGGAGGCATTACACTGGAAGATATTGAGGAGAATGTAGAAAAGCTTCATTCAGAAGCATTTGACCCGTTAGGACTTACCACAGACCTTACTCTGGATAGTGTGGGTGCCCACAAAATGAGAAGCCAGGGAGAAGAGCACCGTTACAATCCGGCAACCATTCATCTCCTTCAGCAGTCTACAAGAACAGGCAGCTATGAGATGTTCAAACAGTATACAGATCTTGTGGATAAGGAAAATCACGGCAATCTTCGTGCGCTTATGGACTTTAAGTATGCAGAAAATCCTATCCCTCTTGAAGAGGTGGAGAGTGTTGATGAAATCGTAAAGCATTTTAAGACTGGTGCCATGTCCTATGGTTCCATTTCTCAGGAAGCACATGAGACACTTGCTATTGCAATGAACCATCTTCATGGAAAATCAAATACCGGTGAGGGCGGTGAAAGCAATGAAAGACTGGATTCAGCAGGAACAAAAGATGACAGATGTTCTGCGATCAAACAGGTAGCCAGTGGTCGTTTCGGTGTTACCAGCCGTTATCTGGTATCTGCAAGAGAAATCCAGATCAAAATGGCACAGGGCGCAAAACCTGGTGAAGGTGGACATCTTCCGGCGAAGAAGGTTTATCCATGGGTTGCGAAAACCCGTCACTCCACACCTGGTGTTTCTCTGATCTCCCCGCCGCCGCATCACGATATCTATTCCATCGAGGACCTGGCAGAGCTGATTTATGACCTGAAAAATGCAAATAAATATGCAGATATTTCTGTAAAGCTGGTTTCTGAGGCTGGCGTTGGTACGGTTGCAGCCGGAGTTGCAAAGGCTGGTGCACAGGTAATCCTGATTTCCGGATATGATGGAGGTACTGGTGCAGCACCCAGAAGCTCCATTCACAATGCAGGACTTCCATGGGAGCTTGGGCTTGCTGAAACCCATCAGACACTGCTTATGAACGGACTTCGTAATCGTGTCCGCATTGAGACAGACGGTAAACTGATGAGCGGTCGTGATGTTGCAATTGCAGCACTTCTTGGTGCAGAGGAATTCGGTTTTGCTACAGCACCTCTTGTAACTATGGGCTGTGTAATGATGAGAGTCTGCAATCTGGACACCTGCCCGGTTGGTGTAGCTACCCAGAATCCGGAGCTGAGAAAGAGATTCAAAGGCAAACCGGAATATGTTGAGAACTTTATGAAATTTATTGCCCAGGAGCTTCGTGAATATATGGCAAAACTGGGTGTGAGAAGCCTGAAAGAGATGGTAGGACGCACAGATCTTCTGGTTGCTACAGATGCAGTTGATGAGCCACACAAAGGTAAAGTAGACCTTAGTGCAATCTTGAACAATCCATATGCAAAAGTTGGCAGCGAGGTAACCTTTGATCCGAAAGCAGAGTACAATTTCCAGCTGGAGAAGACTCTGGATGAGAAAGTTCTTGTGAAGAAATGCAGTCGCGCAATTCATGGCGGTGAGAAGACCAGATTTTCGGTAGAAGTAAAGAACACAGACCGTGCATTTGGAACAATCCTTGGTGCGGAGATTACCAGAAATAATAAAAACGGACTGCCGGAAGACACGGTAGAGATTGATTGTACAGGAGCCGGAGGACAGAGCTTTGGTGCCTTTATCCCGAAGGGTCTTACTCTGAAGCTTACCGGCGACTGCAACGACTACTTTGGAAAGGGTCTTTCCGGTGGCAAGCTGATCCTGAAGACTCCGGAAAATGCCGGTTACAAAGCAGAAGATAACATTATTGTCGGCAACGTTGCTCTTTATGGTGCAACTAGTGGAACTGCCTTTATTAACGGTATGGCAGGTGAGCGTTTTGCAGTTCGTAACTCTGGTGCCAATGCAGTTGTGGAAGGTGTGGGAGAGCACGGCTGTGAGTACATGACCGGTGGTCGTGTAGTAGTTCTTGGAAGAACCGGCAAAAACTTTGCAGCAGGTATGAGCGGCGGTATCGCTTATGTTCTGGATGTGGAAAATGTTCTTTATAAGAACTTAAATAAAGCGATGATTTCTATTGAAAAAGTAGACAATAAATATGACAAAAAAGAACTGAAAAATCTGATCGAAGCACATGTAGCTGCAACGGGATCGGAGCTTGGACAGAAGGTTCTGGATCAGTTTGACATGTATCTGCCTCACTTCAAAAAACTCATTCCAAATGAGTACAAGAAGATGATCACATTAAGTGCAAAGCTTGAGGAAAAAGGTCTGAACAGTGAGCAGGCGCAGATGGAAGCATTCTACGAAAGCATAGGAGTTAAGCATTAAGGAGGCAGAAGATCGTGGGAAAACCGACTGGATTTTTAGAATATAACAGAGAGACGGCAAAGGTTCTGCCGCCAAAAGTAAGAATTGCCAATTTCAAGGAGTTCCGTACTCCTCTTAATAAAGAGAAACAAAAACTTCAGGGAGCACGCTGCATGGCTTGCGGCGTTCCCTTCTGCCAGTCAGGTATGATGATCGGCGGCATGGCTTCCGGATGTCCGCTTCACAACCTGGTGCCAGAGACAAATGATCTGGTATTTACCGGAAACTGGAAACAGGCGTTTCTTCGTCTGAACAAGACACACAGCTTCCCGGAATTTACCTCCCGTGTGTGCCCTGCACTTTGCGAGGCAGCCTGTACCTGCAACTTAAATGGAGAGCCTGTTTCCACTAAGGAAAATGAACGTGC
Source organism: Ruminococcus sp. RTP21358st1_G6_RTP21358_211008 (assembly GCF_040908885.1). Lineage (NCBI taxonomy): Bacteria > Bacillati > Bacillota > Clostridia > Eubacteriales > Oscillospiraceae > Ruminococcus > Ruminococcus sp. RTP21358st1_G6_RTP21358_211008. Next base: position 24,730 of record NZ_JBDGDM010000052.1, on the reverse strand, counting down.
CATCATTGAGACTGCATATGCAGAAGGCTGGGTTGTTCCGCAGCCTCCGAAGGTTCGTACAGGAAAGACCATAGCAGTTATCGGAAGCGGTCCTTCCGGACTTGCAGCAGCACAGCAGTTAAACAGAAGAGGTCACAATGTAACTGTATTCGAAAGAAGTGACCGGATCGGCGGACTTCTTCGTTACGGCATTCCAAATATGAAGCTGGAGAAATCTGTGATCGACAGAAGACTGAAGCTGATGGAAGCTGAGGGTGTGAAATTTGTGACAAATACAAATGTTGGAGTGGATATTACAGCAGAGGAACTTTTGAAGAAATATGACCGTGTAATCCTTTGTTGCGGAGCTTCCAATCCCCGTGATATTAAAGTGCCGGGAAGAGATGCAAAGGAAATTTATTTTGCAGTAGACTTCTTGAAAAAAGTCACCAAAACTCTTCTGGACAGCGATTTTACCAAAGCTCCTTATGAAGAGGCAAGAGGCAAACATGTGCTGGTAATTGGCGGTGGTGATACCGGAAATGACTGTGTGGGTACTTCCGTACGTCTCGGCGCCAAATCTGTAACACAGCTGGAAATGATGCCAATGCCGCCGACAGAGCGTGCTGCTTCCAATCCATGGCCGGAATGGCCAAAGGTTTTAAAAACAGATTATGGTCAGGAAGAAGCAATTGCAGTGTTTGGACATGACCCCCGGGTTTACCAGACAACCGTTACTGAGTTTATCAAAGATAAAAACGGAAATGTCTGCCAGGCCCGGATCGTAAAGTTGAAAAGTGAGAAAGATGCCAAAACAGGCCGTATGATGATGGTTCCGGTAGAGGGGACGGAAGAAGTGATCCCTGCAGACCTGGTGCTGATCGCAGCTGGTTTCCTTGGAAGCCAGAAATATGTGACCGATGCATTTAAGGTTGCAACAACTGCAAGAACTAACGTAGAGACAAAACCGGAAGCTTATGAGACCAGCGTACCGCGGGTTTTCACAGCAGGAGATATGCACAGAGGCCAGTCTCTGGTAGTATGGGCAATCCGTGAAGGAAGAGAAGCCGCAAAGGCAGTGGATGAATCCCTGATGGGATATTCTTATCTGTAAATTGGCAAAAAAATGCTTTGTGGAATAATACCTGCTGAATCGCTGTCGGGAAAATAAAAAAGAGAGTATATAAAAAGTATGGTCGGGGGCAAACTAAATTTGCTCCCGATTTTCCGTTCTGATACAAAAGATTTATTTTGTACATCATTTTATACAACGCTGATATGGTAAAGTGGTAAAAAATAAGTTGACAAAGCATGACCTCATTGCTATAATTACCTCCATGAACAAGGGCGTTCTTCAGAAGGGTATCTTTTTGAAGTGCGCCTTTTTTGTTTAAATAAGTCATGCGTAATGGATGGATGAGGGCATGAGAGTGAAAGAAGGAGAGAACACCATGGGGAATTACACCAGAGAAGAAGTGTTACAGATGGCAGAAGACGAGGATGTAGAATTCATTCGTCTTCAGTTTACCGATATGTTCGGTACTTTGAAAAATATTGCGATTACAGCTCGGGAGCTCCCCCGGGCACTGGATAATGAATATGTAGTAGACAGCTCCTACATTGCCGGAATAGCAGGGGAGAAAGAGCCGGATATGTATTTACATCCGGACTATAATACTTTCACCATTCTTCCGTGGCGTCCGCAGCAGGGAAAGGTAGCCAGACTGCTCTGTGATATCTACCGCTCAGATGGAACGCCGCTTGAGAAAAGCCCGAGATATATTCTGAAACAGGTGGTAGAGATGGCTGCTAAGGAAGGCTATGTTTGTGAAGTGGATCCGGAATGTGAGTTTTTCTTATTTCACACAGATGATAACGGAGTTCCCACTACACTGACTCATGAAAAAGCCGGATATCTGGATATCAGCCCGCTGGATCTGGGAGAAAATGCAAGACGTGATATGGTTCTGAATCTGGAAGATATGGGATATGAAATTGAATCTTCCCATCATGAAACCGCTCCGGCACAGCATGAGATTGATTTTAAATTTTCCGGTGCAAATGAAATGGCTGACTGTGTGATGACTTTCAAAATGGCAGTCCGCACCATTGCAAAACGGCATGGACTTCATGCAACCTTTATGCCAAAGCCGAGAGCTGAGGTGAATGGTTCCGGTATGCACATTCATTTTGCATTGTATAAAGATGGAAAAAATATATTTGCTGATCCTGATGATGTAAATGGTCTCAGCGAGGATGCTTATCATTTTATCGGTGGTCTTCTTGCACATAGTGAAGAGATGGCCGCCATTACCAATCCGCTTGTGAATTCCTACAAGAGACTTGTACCTGGCTATGATGCTCCTACAGAACTGACCTGGACAAAGAATAATCAGAACTCTCTGATCCGTATTTCCAATTTAAGATCAGACAGCCTGGCAATCGAGCTTCGAAGCCCGGATGCATCTGCAAATCCTTACCTTGTGTTTGCTGTTTGTATTGCAGCCGGTCTGGATGGAATTCAGCAGAAATTATATCCTACCAAGGCATCGGATCGTTCTTTTTCCGAATCTGACCAGAAAGCTATGAATATTGGAAATCTTCCGCTGAACCTGGATGATGCCCTTACACATTTCGAGAATAGCACCTGGATCCAGAGTGTACTTGGTAAAAAGTTCTGTGAGGAATATGCAGCTGCCAAGAAGGAAGAATGGCTGAATTATATGAGACAGGTAAGCGAGTGGGAAATCAGCCAGTATTTATACAAGATTTAAGAGAAGAGAGTAGCATGGTATGAACAGCAGCATTGTAATTGCATTACCGAAAATCGATGACGCAAAGAAAATACGTACCATATTGAACCGGCACGGTTTTTCTGTAGCTGCGGTATGTTCAACTGCTTCAACAGCACTTGCCAGCATGAGTGAGTTGGACGGAGGTATTCTGATCTGTGGTTATAAGCTGACGGACCGGTATTACCGGGATGTGCTGGAAGATATTCCTTCATATTTTGAAATGCTGTTGCTGGCATCTGGAAGAGTGATTGCGGAAGCGCCTACATCCGTCCTTACTGTGGAAATGCCAATGAAAGTCAGCGACCTGGTAAACACGGTGGATATGATGTTGTCCCAGATCGAGCGGCGGCTAAAAAAAGAGAAGAAGAAACCGAAAACGCGTTCCTGGAAAGAGCAGAATTACATTTCCAACGCAAAGTTTCTTCTTATGGAGCGAAACCATTTAAGCGAAGAAGATGCATACCGGTACATTCAGAAATGCAGTATGGATTCCGGGACAAATATGGTAGAGACAGCTCAGATGGTTCTGATGCTGTTATATGATGAGGTATAGTCTAAGGCAGAATTCTAATCCTGTTGTATAGGATTTTTCAGAAATTCTGGCTGGGGTTTTTATAAGATATATTTTTATGATTTTAGGAAATGGAGGATGAGGAAATGGAGTTTTTGGATGGAAGCTGGAAAAAAGAAGTGAGCAGCTGGGATGCACTGATGGGAGAAGAACTTCTGAATCAGGAAGCCATCCTGGAGGGCGCCATTCACAGTATCCGCAACATGGGAGATGTTGCATTTGTAATTATCAGAAGAAGAGAGGGTCTGTTTCAGACCGTTTTAGTAAATGAGGATGTTGATTTTTCCATTCATGATCTGAAAGAAGGCATGACAGTAAGAGTAAAAGGTGTTGTAAATAAAGAAGAGAGAGCGCCTCATGGCAGAGAGCTTCACATTCGTGAAATTCAGGTGCTGTCTTCTCCGGCTGAACCTTTTCCTCTTGCAATCGATAAATGGAAGCTGAATACTTCTCTGGAAGCCAAATTAAATTACCGTTCCCTTTCCCTCCGCAATATTCAGGAGCGCGCAAGATTTAAAATCCAGGAAGCTTTGACAAGGGCTTTTCGTGATTATCTCTATGAAAATGGATTTACGGAAATCCATACGCCGAAGATCGGAGCCAGAGGTGCTGAGGGAGGCGCGAACCTGTTTAAACTCAGCTATTTCCATAAACCGGCTGTTCTGGCTCAGAGCCCACAGTTTTACAAACAGATGATGGTGGGAGTTTTTGACAGAGTATTTGAGACCGGACCTGTTTTCCGTGCTGAGAAACATAACACCAAAAGACATTTAAATGAATATACGAGTCTTGATTTTGAGATGGGCTATATTGATAGCTTTGAAGAGATCATGGCTATGGAGACTGGCTTTTTGCAGTATGCAATGAAGCTTTTAAAAGAGGATTATGCAAAAGAACTGGAGATCCTGAAGGTTGAGCTTCCAGATGCTTCCAGGATTCCGGCAGTTCGTTTTGATGTGGCAAAAGAGCTGGTTGCGAAGAAATACAACCGTCAGATCCGTAATCCATTTGATCTGGAGCCAGAGGAGGAAGCCCTCATCGGTCAGTATTTTAAAGAAGAATATAATGCAGATTTTGTTTTTGTTACCCATTATCCATCTAAGAAGCGTCCGTTCTACGCAATGGATGATCCAGAGGATACCAGATTTACGTTAAGCTTTGACCTGCTTTTCCACGGCCTTGAGATCACAACAGGAGGACAGAGAATTCACGATTACAATGCCCTTCTGAAAAAGATAGAGGACAGAGGTATGGAGACAGAAGGAATGGAACAGTATCTGGATACATTTAAATACGGTATGCCTCCTCATGGTGGTCTTGGAATCGGTCTGGAACGTCTTACCATGCAGCTTCTCGGGGAGGAAAATGTCCGTGAGGCATGCCTGTTCCCAAGAGACCTGAACAGACTGGAGCCATAAAAAAGCTGGATATCCAGAAAAGATTTTGGTATGGATCCAGAGTGGAGCGTAATAATTTCTGTGCAGGAGGATGAGAAAATGGCAAAACAGATTGACGATGAAACCATGGAAAATGTCTGCATTCTTGCAAAACTTTCCCTTACAGAAGAAGAGAAGGAAAAGGCAAAAAAAGATATGCAGGAAATGCTTGATTATGTAGATAAGCTGGATGAACTGGATACATCCAGTGTTGAACCAATGTCCCATATTTTTGGCGACCAGAATGTATTTCGTGAGGATGAAGTTACAAATGGTGACAACAGCGAGGCAATGCTTGCAAATGCGCCAAAAGCCAAAGAAGGACAGTATCAGGTTCCAAAGACCATAGGATAGGAGACATTCACATGGAATTAGAAAAATTAACAGCCTTACAGCTGGCTGATAAGATTAAAAAACATGAGGTCAGTGTTCTGGACGGCGTCAAGGATGTCTTTTCTAAAATAGAGGAAAAAGATAACAGAATCCACGCATATCTGGACACTTATAAAAAAGAAGCGTATGCAAGAGCAAAAGAGGTGGAAAAAGGCATTGAGGATGGAACTTATACCAGTCCTCTTGCCGGTGTTCCCATTGCTATCAAAGATAACATTTGTGTACAGGGAAAACCTACTACCTGTGCGTCAAAAATTCTGGAAGGATTTGTTCCCCAGTATCAGGCAGAGGTGATCAGCCGGCTTGAAAAAGCAGGAATGATCATTATCGGAAAAACAAATATGGATGAGTTTGCCATGGGAAGTACGACGGAAACTTCTGCCTATGGCATTACCAGAAATCCATGGAATACAGAGCATGTTCCAGGCGGCTCCTCAGGCGGCTCCTGTGCAGCTGTAGCAGCAGGAGAGGCTTATCTGGCACTGGGCTCTGATACAGGAGGTTCCATCCGTCAGCCAAGCTCTTATTGCGGTGTGACAGGAATGAAGCCTACTTATGGTACGGTTTCCCGTTATGGGCTGGTTGCATATGCCTCTTCTCTGGATCAGATCGGACCGATTGGAAAAGATGTGGCAGATTGCGCAGCACTTCTGGAAGTGATCGCTGGCCATGATCCGAAAGACAGTACTTCCATTGACCGAAAAGACCTGGATTTTTCCAGTGAGATGACAGATAAGATTACAGGAATGAAATTTGGTGTTCCGAAGGAATATCTGTCAGAGGGAATTTCGCCAGAGGTAAAAGATGCCTTTATGGAAACCCTGAAAGTGCTGACCCAGATGGGAGCAATTGTAGAATTTTTCTCTGTCAAAACTATGGAATATATGATTCCGGCATACTATATTATTGCCAGCGCAGAAGCAAGCTCCAACCTGGAGCGCTTTGATGGCGTAAAATATGGCTATCGTGCAAAAGAATATGACGGTCTTCATGATATGTATAAACGTACTAGAACGGAGGGCTTTGGAGAAGAAGTAAAACGTCGTATCATGCTTGGTTCCTTTGTTTTAAGCTCTGGTTATTACGATGCTTATTATCTGAAAGCCCTGCGCACCAAAGCACTTATTAAAAAAGAGTTTGATCAGGCTTTTGGAAAATATGACGTGCTTCTTGCCCCGGCAGCTCCTTATACAGCGCCGAAGATCGGAGAAAGCTTAAAAGACCCTATGGCAATGTACCTTGGGGATATTTATACAGTTGCCGTAAATCTTTGCGGACTTCCAGGAATTACAGTTCCCTGCGGAAAAGACAGTGCCGGACTTCCAATCGGAATCCAGATGATCGGAGACTGTTTTATGGAAAGGAAGATCCTTCGTGCTGCCCATGCCTATGAAAGCGTAAGAGGAGATTTTGGAACACCAGAGGAAGGAGGTAAGAGAGCATGAAACAGTATGAGACTATTATCGGACTTGAGGTTCATGTAGAACTTGCCACCAGAACAAAGATTTTCTGCGGCTGCTCCACAGCATTTGGAGGGGCACCCAATACCCACACCTGTCCGGTGTGTACTGGTATGCCAGGTTCTCTTCCGGTATTAAACAAAAAGGTAGTAGAATTTGCCCTGCGCGCAGGACTTGCCACAAACTGCAGCATCAATCAGTATTGCAAATTTGACCGTAAGAACTATTTTTATCCGGATAATCCGCAGAATTATCAGATTTCCCAGCTGTATCTGCCAATCTGCCATGATGGATTTGTGGAGATCGAGACAGAAGCTGGCAAGAAAAAAGTCCGGATCCATGAGATGCATATGGAGGAGGACGCAGGTAAGCTGATCCATGATGAGTGGGAGGACTGCTCTTTGGTAGATTATAACCGAAGCGGTGTTCCTCTGATTGAGATCGTTTCTGAGCCGGATATGAGAAGTGCAGATGAGGTTATCGCTTATCTGGAAAAGCTTCGTTGTACCATGCAGTATCTGGGTGTTTCCGATTGTAAGCTTCAGGAGGGTTCCATGCGTGCTGATGTGAACCTTTCTGTGAGAGTGGCAGGAAGTGATACACTTGGAACCAGAACAGAGATGAAGAACCTGAACTCTTTTAAGGCCATTGCACATGCTATTGAGGGTGAAAGAGAGCGTCAGATCGAGCTTCTGGAGATGGGTAAAAGTGTCATCCAGGAGACCAGAAGATGGGATGACAATAAAGAGTCTTCTCATGCGATGCGTTCTAAGGAGGATGCAAAGGATTACCGCTATTTCCCGGATCCGGATCTTCCGCCGATCCATATTTCTGATGAGTGGATCGCAAAAATCAGAAGTGAGATGCCAGAGTTCCGGGAGGAGAAGGCTGCCCGTTATCAGAGTGAGTTTGGTCTTCCGGAGTATGATTCCCAGATTCTTACAGAGTCCAGACATCTGGCTGCTTTGTTTGAAGATGTGGCTACGCTGAGCGGCAATCCGAAAAAGGCGGCAAACTGGTTTATGGTGGAAGTGCTTCGTCTTATGAAGGAAAAAGGCATTGAGGCTGAGAAGTTAAGATTTACACCGCAGCATCTTGCAGATCTTCTCACAATGGTCGATAAGAAGGAGGTAAGCCCACAGAACGCCAAGAAGGTATTTGAAAAGGTATTTGATGAGGATGTTGATCCGGTAGCTTATGTGGAAGAGCATGGTTTAAAGATCGTGGAGGATACCGGGCTTCTTAGCAGCACCATCAGCAGGATTCTGGATGAAAATCCTGGACCGCTGTCTGAGCTTCTTGGAGGTAAAGAGAAGGTTATGGGCTTTTTTGTCGGTCAGATCATGAAGGAAATGAAGGGCAAGGCAAACCCGGCAAGCGTGAGAGAGGCGCTGCTGGCTGAGGTTGAGAAGAGAAAGTAGATTTACAGGAGGATAATCAGATGGTTACCGTTAATCATAATTATTTAAAACTGCCAGGAAGCTATCTTTTTTCTACAATTGGAAAAAAAGTGCGTGCCTATAAAGAAGAGAATCCGGATAAAGAGGTGATCAGCCTTGGTATTGGTGATGTGACACAGCCGCTGGTTCCGGCTATTATTGATGCTCTTCACGGGGCAGTCGAGGAGATGGCTCACGCAGAGACTTTTCACGGTTATGCGCCAGATCTTGGGTATGAATTTCTGAGAAGGGCAATCGCAAAGAACGATTACCAGGACAGAGGATGCAATATTGCAGCAGATGAGATTTTTGTTTCTGATGGTGCGAAAAGTGATTCTGGTAATATTCAGGAGATTTTTGGAACAGATAATAAGGTTGCTGTGTGTGACCCGGTTTATCCGGTTTATGTGGATACCAATGTTATGGCGGGCCGTACCGGAGAGTATAATACGGTTCGTGAAAATTTTGACGGTGTGATCTATATGCCATGCCGCAAGGAGAATGGATTTTTGCCGGAATTTCCATCAGAAGTGCCGGATCTGATCTATCTTTGCTTTCCAAATAATCCGACCGGTTCTGCTATTACAAAGGATGAATTGCAGAAATGGGTGGATTATGCCAACAAAAATGGCTGTGTGATTATTTATGATGCAGCTTATGAGGCTTATATCTCTGAGGAAAATGTACCGCACAGTATTTATGAGTGCGAGGGTGCGAGAACATGCGCGATTGAACTTCGAAGCTTTTCTAAGAATGCCGGATTTACTGGTGTTCGTCTTGGATTTACGGTTATTCCGAAGGAACTGGTACGAGATGGGGTATCACTTCACAGTCTGTGGGCAAGACGTCACGGCACCAAGTTTAACGGTGCTCCTTATATTGTACAGAAGGCAGGAGAGGCTGTCTATTCTGAGGCAGGTAAGGCTCAGCTGAAGGATCAGGTTGGCTATTATATGAGAAATGCAAAGCTGATCCATGATGAGCTGACAAAAGCTGGCTTCTCTGTTTCCGGTGGTGTGAACGCGCCTTATATCTGGCTGGAAACACCGGATAAAATGACTTCCTGGGAGTTTTTTGATTATCTCCTTAAAAATGCAAATGTGGTTGGTACGCCAGGTTCTGGTTTTGGTTCTCATGGAGAGGGCTATTTCCGTCTGACTGCGTTTGGAACTTATGAGAATACTCTGAAAGCCATTGACAGGATCAAGAGTTTGTAATTATAATTGAAGAAAGCTGAAAAACAGGGCGCATCTCTGGCGAAAGCTGGGGATGTGCCCTTTTACGAAGGAGGAGTCTGGATATGAAGATCAATCGTATTGAGCATATGTGTGAGGGGAATGGACATGTGATTATCAAGGAGCTGCTGGATGAGCAGCAGTTAAATGGGAAGTGTGGGCTTTATGCAGAGGTGACTCTGGAACCGGGATGTTCTCTTGGTTTTCATATGCATTATGGGGAGAGTGAGACCTATTATATTCTGACCGGGGAAGGGGAATATAATGACAATGGGACTTCCTGGAGACATGTGAAAGCAGGCGATATTACCTTTACACCAGATGGAAGAGGTCATGGACTGGCGAATACGGGGAATACGGATATGGTGTTTATGGCGTTGATTATTAAAGATTGAGAGTGTTGCTATGCTCGCAAATCTGCCGAAAATCCCCAAGCCCCACAAGCAGTACCCGCTGCCACCTCCCCTGTGTATCGGTTGGAACTGGTTCAAATGTGGTATGACTTATCACTTTGGCGAGCGGGGCTCGCAAAACGATTGCGGGGGTGTGGCAAAGGGAAAAGTATAGAAAAATATTTAGGAGTTTAGAAATGAATCATACAGCAGAGAAATTACTTACATTTATCAAAGAGAGCCCTACTGCATTTCAGGCAGTGGAGATGATGAAAACAAGATTTACGGAGAATGGATTTACAGAGTTAAAGGAAGATGAGCACTGGGAGATAAAAAACGGTGGGAAGTATTTTGTGATCCGGAATCATTCGGCAATCATTGCATTTACCGTGCCGGAGGTTTCCAGCGACGTGTTCCATATTATTGCAAGCCACAGTGATTCCCCGTCTTTGAAGATCAAGGAGAATCCAGAGATGGTGGAAAATGGGTATGTGAAGCTGAATGTGGAACTTTATGGTGGTGCGCTTCTGGCTCCCTGGTTTGACCGCCCCCTTTCTGTGGCTGGACGTCTGATCGTGAAGGAGGATGAACAGATTTGTGAGAAGCTTGTGACTGTGGACAAGGATATGTTGATGATCCCGAATCTGGCTATCCATATGAATCGTGAGGCGAACAGCGGTTATAAGTATAATGTGCAGAAGGATATGCTTCCTCTTTATGGCCTGGAGAGCGCTAAGGGATCTTTCTTTAAAACTGTGGCAGAGGCAGCAGGGGTGAAAGAAGAGGACATTCTGGGACATGATCTGTTCCTTTATAACCGCATGCCTGGTACGGTTTGGGGCAGTGAGGAGGAATTTGTCTCTGCGCCAAGACTGGATGATCTGCAGTGCGCTTTTTCCTCTATGGAAGGACTGATTGCTGGAAAAAATGAGAAGAGCATCTGTGTACATATGGTAATGGATAATGAAGAGGTGGGAAGCGGCACCAGGCAGGGGGCTGCATCTACTTTCCTTCGGGATACCCTCCTTCGCATTAATCTGGGGCTTGGAAGAAGCTACGAGGATTATCTGATCTCTCTGGCAAAGAGCTTTATGATCTCTGCGGATAATGCACATGCGATTCATCCGAACTACCTTGAGAAGGCGGATCCGGTGAACCGACCGCATATTAATGCCGGAATTGCGGTGAAGTATAATGCGAACCAGAAGTACTGCACAGATGGTATTTCGGCAGCGATGTTTAAGGAACTCTGTAAAGAGGCAGGGGTATCCTGTCAGGTTTACGTGAATCGTTCGGACGTAGCCGGCGGCTCCACTCTGGGAAATATTTCCAATACGCAGGTGGCTTTAAATACAGTAGATATTGGACTGCCGCAGCTGGCTATGCATTCTCCTTATGAGACTGCCGGTGTGAAAGATACCTGCGACTTTGTAAAGCTTGCGGGGGTATTTTATGCCTGATAACATTTTCAAGGGAAGTTATGAAGGTGCTTCTTCTACAGGAAGTGGACAGCAGATTCACAAAAAAGCAGTGTTTTTTGATGCTGATGGTACGATCTGTGATATTGAAAAGGGGACACCGGCCAGTGCTGTAGAGGCGATTACAAAACTGGTGAAGAATGGCCATCAGGCATGGCTGTGTACAGGAAGAAGCAGGGCGTTTGTGCCTGATTATCTGGAACAGATCCCTTTTACGGGAATGATCAGTGCCTGTGGATGTACAATTGAGAAAGATGGCAAAAGGCTTTTTAACAAGGAAATGACCACGGAGGCAGCATGGCATTCGGTGGAGGTCCTTCGGAAATATGGCATGATTCCGGTGATGGAGGGTGCTGATTGGATGTACTACGATAAGGATGAGTATAATACAGATATTAACTGGTATGCTGATCTGATCACAAAGGCTCTGGGGGCTAAGTGGCGTCCTGTTAAGGGGTATGAACACGACCTTCATATTAATAAGATCAGTTCTAAGATCGTGCCGGGAAGTGATCCTGAGAAGGCCTGTGCGGAGCTTGAGGACTATTATGAGTTTATTGGCCATGTAGGGGAAGGTCTTGCCGGGGATACCATTGAGATGATCCCGAAAGGCTTTTCCAAGGCTGTTGGCATTGCGGCTGTATGCAGGATTTTTGATATTGCGCATGAGGATACCATTGTATTTGGTGACAGCAATAATGACCTGTCTATGTTCGAATATGCAAAGACGAAGGTGGCAATGGGAAATGCGGCGCCTGGAATCAAGAAGCTGGCTGATTACGTGACAACGGATATTTTTCATTATGGAATTAAAAACGGGTTGGAGCACCTGGGATTGATTTAGCTGTTACTTTAGATCATTTCAGACAATTCGCGTACTTCGAGATAAGGGTAAAGGATAAAATATGGCAGAGCGATTAAATTACCAATGTAAATTTGAAAAATACAAAGAAGAGCTGATCAGATTGCGGCGTCATTTCCACAGGCATCCGGAGCTGGGGCTTCAGGAGTTTGAGACATCTGCTTTTATACAGGAGTATCTGGGAAAATTAGGCTATCGGTTTCGGATTGTGGAGCCTACGGGGATCATTGCGGAGCATCCCTGTCAGGATGAGGCAGCTTTTGCCGGCAAAAAGAAAGTTGTGCTTCGCGCAGAGATGGATGCACTTCCTATACAGGAACAAACTGGACTGTCTTACGCATCGGAAAATGCCGGAGTCATGCATGCCTGTGGTCATGATGGCATCGTGGCTTCGGCGTTGGTGCTGGCGAGGATTCTGGCGGAAGAGGGAGAGGTTTTTCCAGTGCGGATGCGGTTTCTTTTTGAACCTGCTGAAGAAATCGGTGAAGGTGCCAAGCGAATGCTGGCAGCAGGTGCCCTTGATGGAGAACCGGATATTTTTCTCATGTTTCATTACGCAGTGGATCAGTCTTTTGGAATGGCAGTGCATGAGGGACAGGCTTCGGCTATGATCAATGGCATGGAAATCCGTGTTCATGGAAAATCCAGCCACTGGTGTGAGGCTCATAAAGGAATTGACAGTATTTATGCGGCTTCTCTGGTGGTAAAAGCCCTTCATGATCTTAATGAAGCGTATAAAGGAAAAGGTCCCTGCCTGATCGGAATCGGAACCATTCATGGTGGAGAATACTCTAATATTATTACAGATCTTGTGACTCTGCGGGGAAATATCCGGGCTGCTTATGAAGAAGATTACCAGGCGCTGGATAAGCGGCTGAAGGAAACCCTGAATGAAATAGAAGCAAAGACGGGAACAAGGATCGAGTTGGAATATCCAAAGCCTGCAGTTCTGCCTTTTGCAAATGATCCGGAGCTTACCAGGATTGCGGAAACTGCAGGAAGGAAGATATTTGGAGAGCAGTTTCTTCTGGAAGGCGAGGAGCAGCTGTTTTTGTCCGGAGACAATGCCTATCGGTATTTTTTACATACAAAGGGCTTGTTCAGTGTATTTCTGGCAGGAATTCCTGATAAGGGTTATCCGCTGCATCATCCGAAATTTCAGATTGATGAGGATATTTTGCCATATAGCCTGGAGGCGTTGTATGAGATACTGTCTGGCATTGACAGGGATATGTAGCAGAATCCATTAAATCAATCCTAAACTTTTGCAAATGAACAGCCAGATAGTGAGAGTAAAAGCACTGAATAATGTAGTGAGCATAATGACACTGGAGGAAAAGGACCCTTCGTGCCCCATGTTTTTTGCCATAATATAACAGCTTACTGTGGTAGCAGAACCAAGCATGATCAGAATGGCAACCAGCTTGTCATGGGTAAATCCAAGTCTGACAGCAACTGGAAGAAAAATGGTGCAAAAGCCGATCAGCTTCATAAAAGTGCAGGCGATAGTTGCTTTTAATCTGGAAAAAGCTTTTCCAAAATGAAGGGCACCACCCATGGCCATCAGTCCAAGAGGTGTGGCTGTTTTTCCGAGGTTATTGACAGTACTGGAAAGGATTGTTGGAAGAGGCAGACGAAGGACAGACCAGATAAGACCTGCCAGGATTCCAAGAATAATAGGGTTGCTGGCAATTCCTTTTAAGGTTTTTAGGAGCATCTGTTTGTTCATTCCCTGATTGTCAGGCTTCATAAAAGAGAGAACCATGACTGCCATTACATTATAGAGAGGAACGCTTGCTATGATCATAAGAGGTGCCATACCGGCATCTCCATAAAGGTTCTGGATGATAGCAATGCCGAGGATTGCCGCGCTGCTGCGGTAAGAGGCCTGGACAAATTCTCCCTGTATGTCCCTTGGATTCAGCAGGAAGGAAAGACCGATAGAAATGGCAATGCTGCAAAACGTAGCGCCAAAACAAAAGAGAACAAACTTTGTATCCCAAACTTTAATAAAATCTGATTCAGCCACATTCATAAACAAAAGTGCGGGTAAGGCTGCCTTGAATACAAATTTGTTCATCTGTGCAACAAAGGAATCATCATAAAGATTAATTTTTCGAAGAAAATAACCCAGCATGAGGGTCAAAAAAATAGGAATGGTTGCATTGAGGCAAAAAATCAGATTATCCATAAATAATTCACCTTTCTAAGTTTGTCGACATGTTGCTGTTCACTTCGTTCACAAAAAACACCTCGCGGAATGTTACCTGTGAACAGCAACCCCGACATATCTTTTTTGATTATAAACTTTTTCCAATAATTGTCAAATTTTGTTTTCTGTGGTATCGTAAGAATGAAAGGCAACGAATGGAGGAGAAATATGAGATACGGTAAGATTCGCGTAGAAGATGGAAATCTGATCTTTTTCAGACATATGATACAGAATAATCTTCCTTGCAGAGATATTGTCTGGGCGTATATCCATCGGGAAGGCGAAAACGCAGAAGAAGCAGTGAAGCAGATGATCTCTAATTATCTGGTGATCATTACCAGGAGAAAGAAGCGATATCAGTTTGAGATGACGGAGCATGAGGCACAGGACTGCCTGCGGATTCTGAAACTTTTCAATCCGGAAATGGCTACCGGATTTCCCAAGGGCGGACGGATTACGATGCAGAGTCTTTCCAATACAAGAGATCTTGGGGCAATCGCCACAAAGGATGGGCGTCATATCCTTCCCAGGAAGCTTATTCGAAGCGGAAATCTTTATCATGCTTCCATGGCTGATCAGCATGTTTTGCAGGAGGACTGCAAGCTGAAGACTGTGATCGATCTCAGAGACCAGCTGGAACGAAATGAAAGACCGGACATTGTGGTGAAGGGTGTGGAATATTATCACATCCCCATGATCGATGAAGAGACTATCAGCGATTCTCCGAAAAGTGTTTTGGGAATACTGCAGACAAATGATATGTTGAAAAAGGTTCTGGAGTATGATGGCGATATAGAGAGTCTGATCGAGCAGCAGTATGAGAATTTTGTAAAGGATCAGTATTCAGTGAAACAATGTGCCAGATTTATGGATGTATTGCTGCATCACGAAAATGGTGCTGCTCTCTGGCACTGCAGCTTCGGAAAAGACAGAGTGGGGGTAGTGACAGCCCTTCTTCTTTGTGCTCTTGGAGTTCACAGAGATGTGATCCGGGAGGATTTTATACGTTCCAATGTGTGCCTGGCAGGAGAACTGGATTATATGCTGCGTTACCTTGAGGCAAACAGACTGGACAGTATTGCAAATGTAAATAAAGTATCAGCGCTTTTCAGGGTAAAAGAGGAATATCTGGACAGAATGTTTCGTACGATTTATGCGGAATATGGAAATGTGGAGCGTTTTTTGAGAAGAGGACTTTATCTGAACCAAAAGACAGTGACAGACCTGCAGAGTAAATATCTGATATAAAATATTTACGTAAAATATAGATACTTCATACTGTGTAAATATGTTAATAGTGAAATGAAAGTGTGTTATATGAATAAAAATGCTTTAATGCTATAAAACATTAAAACTTTTTTGAAGTGTAGCATTGACAAAATAAATTATGTTGTTATAATGATAACCATATCAATCTGAAGCACGAAAGCAGGATTATATTTATGCAAAATAAGATTTTATCTTTACTAGTTGACAACACGTCAGGTGTACTCAGCCGGATTGCCGGAATGTTCAGCCGTCGTGGTTATAATATTGACAGTATCACTGCCGGAGTTACAGCGGATGTGAATTATACTCGCATTACAGTAGTGTGCAGCGGAGATGACGCAATTCTTGATCAGATTGTGAAACAGCTTGCGAAGCTTGTTGATGTAAGGGATATCAAAGTCCTGGATCCATCTGACAGCGTAGTTCGTGAGACTGTTCTTGTGAAGGTTGCAGCCGCACCGGAGCAGAGACAGGGAATTGTTTCCATTGCGGATATTTTCCGTGCCAAGGTTGTAGATGTGAGCAAGGATTCTCTCATTGTAGAGATGACAGGCAGCAAGACCAAGCTGGAGGCATTTATTAATCTTATGGGAGATTACGAGATTCTGGAACTGGCACGTGCCGGTGTTATGGGTCTTGAGAGAGGCTCTCATGGGGTGAAATTTTTGTAATTGCGGAAGCGCTGATCAGGCAGATGCCGCAGGAGGCAATCCGCCACAGGCGGAGAATTCTGAAGGCAGGATTATTTATTTGGTTTGCTAAGGGGCGTATTTCTGGAATGAATAATCATACACAGGATATGCATATATATTCCCTTAACGATATATATTTTTAAGTTTTAACACAGTAGGAGGAAACGAAAATGTCAGCAAGAATTTTTTACCAGGAAGATTGTAATCTCTCTTTATTAGATGGAAAAACAATCGCAATTATCGGTTACGGCAGCCAGGGACATGCTCACGCACTGAACCTGAAGGAGTCCGGATGTGACGTCATTATCGGTCTTTATGAAGGCAGCAGATCCTGGAAGAGAGCTGAAGAGCAGGGATTTAAAGTATATACAGCAGCTGAGGCTGCAAAGAAGGCTGATATCATCATGATTCTGATCAATGATGAGAAACAGGCTGATATGTATAAGAAAGATATCGAGCCAAACCTTGAGGAAGGCAATATGCTTATGTTTGCTCATGGTTTCAACATTCATTTCGGATGTATTGTTCCGCCAAAGAATGTAGATGTTACCATGATTGCTCCAAAAGCACCAGGACATACAGTAAGAAGCGAGTATCAGGCTGGCAAAGGAACTCCTTGTCTGGTAGCTGTTGAGCAGGATTACACAGGAAAAGCACTTGACAAAGCACTTGCATACGGACTTGCTATTGGTGGTGCAAGAGCAGGACTTCTTGAGACTACATTCCGTACAGAGACAGAGACAGACCTTTTTGGAGAGCAGGCAGTACTTTGCGGTGGTGTTTGTGCACTTATGCAGGCTGGTTTCGAGACTCTTTGCGAGGCTGGTTATGACCCAAGAAATGCATACTTCGAGTGTATCCACGAAATGAAGCTGATCGTAGACCTGATTTATCAGTCAGGCTTCGCTGGAATGAGATATTCCATCTCCAACACAGCTGAGTACGGTGACTACATCACAGGACCGAAGATCATTACAGAAGATACAAAGAAAGCAATGAAGAAAATCCTTTCCGATATCCAGGATGGTACTTTCGCAAAAGACTTCCTGCTTGATATGAGCCCAGCTGGACGTCAGGTTCATTTCAAAGCTATGAGAAAGAAAGCTTCTGAGCATCCATCTGAGAAAGTTGGCGAAGAAATCCGTAAACTCTACAGCTGGAACGGCGAAGATAAGCTTATTAATAACTAAGCAAAAAAAATCCGGGGAAACCCGGATTTTTTTTGCGCTACTTCGGTGTAGCGAAGCGGAGCCGAAGGGACCCGTAAAAATCCGGGGAAACCCGGATTTTTTTGCGCTACTTCGGCGTAGCGAAGCGGAGTCGAAGGGACCCGTAAAAATCCGGGGAAACCCGGATTTTTTTGCGCTACTTCGGTGTAGCGAAGCGGAGCCGAAGGGACCCGTAAAAATCCGGGGAAACCTGGATTTTTTTGCGCTACTTCGGTGCAGCGAAGCGGAATTTCTCTAGATTTCTGCCAGTTGTGTCAGAAGCTTCTGATTTTCGCTCCCTTTCTTGCACACAAATCCGATTTCCCTTGATGGGAAAGTCAGTCCCAGAGGTGCTTCCACAAGTATTTCTTTATCAAGATCATTTTGCACAAATTCTTTGATCACGCAGGCGATTCCCAAGCCTACCTGTGCAAACTGGATTAAAAGATCCATGGAGCTGACTTCCAGAATATGTCCAAGCTGCATCTGGTGCTCATGAAGCATGGTATTGACGGACTGTCTGGTTATATTCTGTTCGTCAAGAAGCATGAAAGTAGCAGTGTGCTGAAGGGGTTCTGATGGAAAAAGCTGGTGCTGATTCTCCAGGTATTGGTGTGTAGCGACAAAGGTATCCTGGATCTGCAGCAGAGGCGAAAATTCGTATCCGGATAGTTTCTGTGGTCGTCCGATCAGACCGATGTCTATTTTGTCTTCCTCAAGAAGTTTCAGGGTCTGGTAGGTGGACTGACAGGAGATTGTAATACGGATTTGCGGATTGGCAGCTATGAAATCTTTCAGCCTGGGCATAAGTACATATTTGCATAAAGTGGTG
This sequence comes from Ruminococcus sp. RTP21358st1_G6_RTP21358_211008, assembly GCF_040908885.1. Classification (NCBI taxonomy): domain Bacteria; kingdom Bacillati; phylum Bacillota; class Clostridia; order Eubacteriales; family Oscillospiraceae; genus Ruminococcus; species Ruminococcus sp. RTP21358st1_G6_RTP21358_211008. The sequence goes on along the minus strand of NZ_JBDGDM010000052.1, from coordinate 6,477 downwards.
CTGGCACCAATGCGCAGCCTGGGAATCTCTCTGGAGCGATTGTGAAGAATGGAATCTTCTCCTTCGGAAAGAAGGTCGAAGGCTCCTTTTACTTTTTCATATAGAATCCGACCGTCAGGGGTGAGGGCTACACCTCTGGAACTGCGTTTGAAAAGAGTGGTGTCCAGATTATTTTCCAGTTTTTTAATGGCGCGGCTGATAGCAGGCTGGCTGATGTACAGCTCCTTAGCAGCGGATGAGATATTGCCCGTGCGGCTGACTGTGTAAAATATATGATAAAGAGACAGATTTTCCTGCATAAATTCCTCCTGAATATATAACAATATTGCTTACCCTTGTCCATGGCAATCTATCTTACATTGTACAGAAATCAAGCATTCGAATGATTTATCGCCGAGCTTCTTAGTTTTTTGTGAACAAAGTTCACGGAAAACCCGAGAATTACGGCGCGAAATCATGCGAATGCATGATTTCTGTGCATTGCGAAGCACGTTACTGGTCACGGAATGAACAGTAACATAACTACAAATTATAATAACTATGATTAATATGTATTTTTATTATAACAGAAAGTGTGCTAAAATATCAACATACAATGAATCAGGAGGAATACTAAAATGGGAATGACAATGACTCAGAAGATCCTGGCAGCGCATGCAGGTCTGGATCATGTAGAAGCAGGACAGCTTATAGAGGCACAGCTTGACCTTGTTCTTGGAAACGATATCACTTCTCCGGTAGCTATCCATGAGATGGATAAGATGACGGTAGATACCGTATTTGACAAAGATAAAATTGCACTGGTAATGGATCACTTTATTCCGAATAAGGATATTAAGTCTGCTGAGCACTGTAAATGTGTTCGTGAATTTGCCTGTCGCCACGATATCACCAATTATTTTGATGTAGGACAGATGGGAATTGAGCATGCGCTCCTTCCGGAAAAAGGTCTTACAGTTGCAGGCGATGTGATTATCGGAGCTGATTCACACACTTGTACATATGGAGCTCTTGGAGCTTTTTCCACTGGTGTCGGAAGTACTGATATGGCAGCTGGCATGGCTACAGGAAAAGCATGGTTTAAGGTACCGTCTGCCATTAAATTTAATATCGTTGGCAAACCGAAAAAATGGGTAAGTGGTAAGGATGTGATCTTACATATTATTGGAATGATTGGCGTGGACGGAGCTCTTTATAAATCTATGGAGTTCGTAGGAGAGGGAATTAAAAACCTGTCTATGGACGACCGGTTTACTATTGCTAATATGGCAATTGAGGCTGGCGGAAAGAATGGAATTTTCCCGGTTGATGATCTTGCAATCGAATATATGAAGGAGCATTCCAAGCGCCCGTATACAGCATACGAGGCTGATGAGGATGCTGTTTATGAAGCTGAGTACACAATTGATCTTAGCACATTGGAACCAACTGTTGCCTTCCCTCATTTACCAGAGAACACTAAGACCATTTCTGAGATTGGAGAGCCGGTCGTTGTAGACCAGTCTGTAATCGGATCCTGTACGAATGGCCGTATTGACGACCTTCGTGTTGCAGCCCAGATTTTGAAGGGACGTAAGGTTAAGAAAGGGCTTCGCTGCATTGTGATTCCTGCGACTCAGGCAATTTATCTGCAGGCAATGGAAGAGGGACTTCTTAAGATTTTCATTGAGGCTGGAGCAGTTGTAAGTACACCTACCTGTGGACCGTGCCTTGGTGGATACATGGGTATTCTGGCCGCTGGTGAGCGCTGCATTTCTACTACTAACCGCAACTTTGTAGGACGTATGGGACATGTGGAGTCTGAAGTTTACCTGGCAAGCCCGGCAGTAGCTGCAGCAAGTGCAGTAACCGGTTATATTTGTGCACCGGAAGAATTAGGATTATAAGGAGGAGTACTTATCATGCAGGCAAAAGGCAGAGCTTTTAAATATGGAGATAATGTTGATACAGATGTTATTATTCCGGCACGTTATCTGAATTCTTCAGACCCGGCAGAACTGGCAACTCATTGCATGGAGGATATTGATAATACTTTTGTAAAAAGAGTACAGAAGGGTGATATTATTGTAGCAACTAAGAATTTTGGCTGCGGTTCTTCCCGTGAACATGCGCCGATCGCTATTAAGGCAGCTGGTGTCAGCTGTGTTATCGCAGAGACATTTGCCAGAATTTTTTACAGAAATGCAATCAACATTGGACTTCCGATCATTGAGTGCCCGGAAGCAAGCAAGGGCATTGATGAGGGGGATGAGGTAGAGGTGGATTTTGATTCTGGCATGATCTACAATCGCACCAAAGGAACTGAATTTAAGGGGCAGGCCTTCCCGGAATTTATGCAGAAGATCATTAAGGCGGAAGGACTTGTTAATTATATTAATGCACAGCATTAATATAATTGTTAACAGGCAAAGTAAAATATCCTGTTAAAGGGCAAATCGCCCAATCAATAGAAATTTGTCCAAGCATAAAAACTGACCTTGATGGACTGGGAAAACCAGCTGTCAAGGTCTTTTGGTATATGGGCGAAAACCTTGATTTCTGTGATTTTTCTCAATAAAATTGCAGCTTTATCTACGTTCAAGGTTCTTTCATAATTGGATAGGGGAGTTATACATGGGTTACCCGTCTACTCCGTTCACAGTTACCTAATTTGTTTTTGTTAGTTTGTTTTTTTGAAAAAACTGTTGATTTTTATTATAACATTTGGTACAATATCAACTGTTCGCGGGGTATGGCGTAGCTTGGTAGCGCGCACGGCTGGGGGCCGTGAGGTCGCAGGTTCAAATCCTGTTGCCCCGATTAGTCATTGACAAGTGACTTGAAAAATGTTAAGGTAATAACCACAAAGAACATATAAGAGAAATGCTTTGATAAGGAGTAGTACACAGGTGCCAGAGCACAGAGAGTCATCGGGTGGTGTGAGATGACGGAAGGAAACTGTAGAACTCGCCTTGGAGCAGCTGTCTGAAATTACTTCGAATGGTTAGAAGAAGCGAGAGTAGACACAGCCGGATTCCACCGTTACAGGGAAAGGATATAAGGAGTAATCCCGTATCCGATAAGTGTATGGATTCTATTCATGAAATAAGAGTGGTACCGCGTAGGATGTATGTCTTCCGTCTCTTGCACCTGTATGTGTGCAGAGTTGGAGGGCTTTTTTTATGTGATAGCAACCTCATTGAAATTTGCTGCCATATAAACCTGCTTTATCAGACAGAGTTCTGACAGGGCAGACAAAGAATCCTTCCGTCACAGAAAAGAGAAAATTTAAATTTACAATATGGAGGAATGAAAAAATGATGAATGTAAGCAAATACAAAAAACAGTATTATCTTCCACCAGAAATCTGTATGGACTGGGCAAAAAAGGACTATATTGACAAGGCACCTGCATGGTGTTCTGTAGACCTTCGTGACGGAAACCAGGCACTTGTCATCCCAATGAGCCTGGAACAGAAGGTTGAGTTTTTCAAACTTCTTGTACAGATTGGATTTAAAGAGATTGAAGTAGGATTTCCAGCTGCTTCTGAGACAGAGTATACGTTCCTTCGTACCTTGATCGATCGCAAACTGATTCCTGAAGATGTTACGATCCAGGTACTGACACAGGCCAGGGAGCATATTATCCGTAAAACCTTTGAAGCTGTAAAAGGTGCACCCAAAGCCATTGTTCACGTATACAATTCCACATCTGTTGCACAGCGTGAACAGGTATTCAAGAAATCTAAAGAAGAGATTTTAAAGATTGCCGTAGAAGGTGCGAAATTATTAAAAGAACTGGCTGAACAGACAGAAGGAAACTTCCAGTTCGAGTATAGCCCGGAGAGCTTTACAGGAACTGAGCCGGAATATGCCCTTGAGGTCTGCAATGCAGTTATCGATGTATGGCAGCCAACTCCGGACAACAAATGTATCATCAACCTTCCGGTAACAGTGGAGCATTCCATGCCGCATGTATATGCAAGTCAGGTTGAGTATATGTGCAAACATATGCTTTACCGTGAAAATGTAATCGTATCCTTACATCCTCACAATGACAGAGGTTGTGGTGTGGCAGATTCTGAAATGGGAATTCTTGCCGGAGCAGACCGCATCGAGGGAACTCTTTTTGGAAACGGAGAGCGTACTGGTAATGTTGATATTGTAACACTTGGAATGAATATGTATTCCCAGGGAGTAGATCCGAAGCTTGACTTCTCTGATATGCCTCACATCTGCGAGGTATATGAGCGCTGTACGGGAATGACAGTTGGAGAGAGAAGTCCATACAGTGGCGCACTTGTTTTTGCAGCATTTTCTGGTTCACATCAGGATGCAATTGCCAAAGGCATGCACTGGATCGAGGAAAAAGATCCGAACCGCTGGACAGTTCCGTATCTGCCAATTGATCCCACAGATGTTGGACGTAATTATGATGCAGATGTTATCCGTATCAACAGCCAGTCTGGAAAAGGCGGCGTAGGCTACATTCTGGAAACAAAATACGGTCTGAACCTTCCGCCAAAAATGCGTGAGGCAATGGGTTACGCAGCCAAGGGTGTTTCCGATCACCTTCATAAAGAGCTTCATCCAGATGAAATTTTTGATCTGTTCAAAAAGACTTTTGAGAATGTGGGACAGCCGTACAGCATTAATGAAGTGCACTTCCAGCAGACAGGCGAGGGAATTACAACTAAAGTAACCTCTACATTTAATGGAAAAACAATTACTACAGAGGCTGTGGGAAATGGACGTCTCGACGCAGTGAGCAATGCCCTGAAGAAAGCATACGAATTGAAGTATTCTCTGGAAGTATACCAGGAACATGCGTTAGAGCGCAGCTCCAGTTCCAAGGCTATAGCATATGTTGGAATCAAGAAGCCTGACGGAACTATGGCATGGGGAGCCGGCGTAGACCCGGATATTATCCGTGCTTCCATTGATGCACTTGTAACAGCAATCAATAACCGCTGATAGATCTGTTTAAACCTTATTTATAATAAGAAGCATATTTGATAACAAAAAGACAAACCACCGCGAATCAGTTTATAAAAAAGACTGTGCGGTGGTTTGCTGTTTTGAAAGGTGTCAGCGTTTTTTGTCAGAATTCGGCGATAAAAAAGGTTTGACGAACAGAAAAAGAAAAGCTATAATGAAATCCATAAGAAGGGGAGAAACAACCATACCTAAGAATAAAAGGGGACAAATAGAAACAGGGTAAATTTATCAAAAATATTACATGATTTTTGAATGAATCATCCTATTTCTTTCTTGTCGTCTTTCTTTTTTTACCTGTTTTTAGAGAAAAAAGCTATAGAAAGCAAAAAAAACTTGACATTTGGGAGTTTATTAAATATAATTTTCCTATAAATTACAGAAATGTTACAGAATGAATAATAAAAGAAATCAAAACATAACAGAAGTGCAAGGAAAGAAGAATATGAAATTAAAAAGAAGTTTACAACATGTAACAACTTGCAAGAGCAATGCCCAGAAAAAAAAGAATGGAAATGCTCTTGTACATAATTTTGTAGCTCTTAGCGCCTGCGCCACGTTGGCAATGATTTTGGCAGTTGGAACGAAGGTGGCGGAGTTTGGTCCACGGAGTCAGGTATATGCAGCTTCGGACAAAGAGAACAGATCCGCGGATGCCTGGACTGACCTTGGAAATGTAGAGTATGATCTGCCTACAGGAATTGCCGGTATGGTAACCAGTGTTGCAGATACTCCATCAGCAGGAACATCTGTAACAAGAATTGGAACTTCATGCGAGAGAGTCATGGTAGGCCAGCGCGTGAAGCAGATAAAAGGAAACGTGGATGAGCTGAATGTAGGGGACTCTATGGCTGATACAGTTGCGAGCCTTGATGCAGCTGCAGTATCCATGTCTGCAAATCCGAAGATCATGTCGGACGCAGATTATGATAACCTGCTTCATATAGTAGAGGCAGAGGCGGGCACAGAGGACATTAAAGGTCGTGTACTGATCGCAAATGTAATTATGAACCGCCTTTCCCATGAGGAATTTCCAGATACCATTACAGGTGTTATTCTGGATCAGAGAAATGGAATTCCTCAGTTTTCACCTGTTTACGATGGTAAGTTTTATGAAGTAACGGTAACAGATGAGACCAGGGAAGCTGTGAAACAGGCATTAGAGGGAACTGACTATTCAGAAGGAGCTCTGTTCTTTGTTCAGCGTTCTGCTGCGGACAAAAAGAACGTGTCCTGGTTTGATAAGGATTTAAAAAAATTATTTAAATATGGTGTTCACGAGTTTTACACCTACCCGGATGAAGCTAAGTCACAGAACACTGAGAATGAAACCTCAGAAGATGACACAAACGTTGTTCAGATGGTGAAAAAATAATATTTTAATAACAGTAACATTCTGTAATAAGGAGATATAAGCCGCCAGGAAATTTGATATGCCCCTTGTCAAGTAGACAGGTGAAATATCTAAAGGTAATCGAGTAGGAGGCGGTGACTAACCGCCGTC
>NZ_JBDGDM010000051.1:0-32900 GCF_040908885.1 Ruminococcus sp. RTP21358st1_G6_RTP21358_211008 | reverse complement strand
CAATATGGTATTCTATCTGGCAGGACTTCAGAACATCGAATATTCTGTTTATGAGGCAGCGAAGATCGATGGTGCAAACGGATGGAAAACCTTCTGGAAGATCACAGTACCGCTTCTGAAGCCGACTATTATCATGACCTTCATCATGTCCATCAACGGTACCTTACAGCTGTTTGATGAGTCCATGAACCTGACAAAGGGTGGTCCTGCAAACTCAACCATCACAATGTCACATTATGTTTACAATACCTGTTTTGTCAACGTGCCGAACTTCGGATATGCAGCAGCAATGTCCTTTATTATCTTTATTATGGTAGCAGTTCTGGCATTTATCAACTTGAAAGTAGGTGATACTCGTGACTAAGAAAAACAAATCTGCAATCCAGAGAAGATTGATTCCTACATACATTTTTCTGATCATTGTATCATTTTTCTCCGTTTTCCCGCTGTACTGGATGATTTCAGCAGCTACAAATACCTCCACGGATGTATCACGCGGACGTATTATTCCGGGAAGCTATTTCATGGAGAACTTTAAGAACCTGACATCCCAGCAGCCACTTTGGAGAGCACTTGGAAACTCTTTCTTCTATGCAATCCTGACTACAGTGATCTGCCTTCTGATCTGTTCCATCGCCGGATACGGATTCGAAGTATATCATGACAAAGGAAAAGACAGATTGTTTTCTATTCTCCTTCTTGCCATGATGGTTCCTCAGGTTGCTACTATGGTTCCGTTGTTTAAGATGTTCTCAAAAGCGAAGCTTCTGAATACATCCATCGGATTTATCCTTCCGATCATTTCCACACCGTTTATGATCATGATGTTCCGACAGAATGCAAGAGCTTTTCCAGTAGATATTATCGAAGCAGCACGAATTGACGGCTTAAGCGAAGTGAGAATCTTTTTCCAGATGTTTATTCCAACCATGAAATCCACCTACGCGGCAGCCGCTGTTATTACCTTTATGAATGCCTGGAATGCATACCTGTGGCCGAAGGTAATCATGACAGATAACAAAGCCATCACAATGCCAATGCTGATCGCCAACCTGATCACAGGCTATGTAACCGATTACGGTATGCTGATGTGCGGCGTATTATTCTGTTCCATTCCGACCATGGTTGTATTCTTCGTTCTGCAGAAGCAGTTTGCAGAAGGTATCACCGGTGCGGTGAAATAAGTTTGAAAATCTAAGGGTGCTGCGATTTATTTGCGGCGCCCTTTTTTCTGAACATGGATACGCAATCTATGGACGATTTTTATATATTGTTCTGTAAAAAATCCATGGAAATAGAAAGTTTATATTACTATAATAAAACTAGAACGTGTTTGAAAAAGGCTTTCTGCAAGATGTGCGTCACAATTTGTGGGAGATTTCGCTCGAATGAGGGCACCGTAGCGGGCTACGGCAACCGAATTCGGGTGAAATCTCCCGCAAAGTGGGGCGTGCAGATTGCGGGAATGATTTTTCAAACACGCTCTAGTGCAGGGCATCTGGAAAATATTGCCCGCAACGTTTATAGAGAGAGGGTTACTGTTGTTACCAGTGAACAGTATCGAGAAAGGACTACATATGAAGGAATTTGATTATTCATTAGTTAAGAATCCCGAATATTTTAAAGACGGAAGAATGGAGGCTCACTCCGATCATATCACTTATGCAAACGTGGAAGAGGCTTCCGCAGGTGAGACTTCTTACCGCCACAGCTTAAATGGAATCTGGAAATTCCATTATGCCCGCAATTACGGAAATACCATAAAAGGCTTCGAGAGAGAAGATTATTCCTGCAAAGACTGGGATGACATCCGTGTGCCGGCCCATATCCAGATGGAGGGCTACGATGCACCTCAGTATGCCAATGTGCAGTATCCATGGGAAGGACACGAGGATATTCACCCAGGGGAGATTCCGGAGCATTTCAATCCTGTGGCAAGCTATGTGAAATATTTCACAGTGCCGGAACAGATGAAAGGAAAACGTCTTTTTATTTCCTTCCAGGGTGCAGAAAGTGGAATCGCTCTCTGGCTGAATGGCCAGTTTGTGGGATATAGTGAAGATTCTTTTACCCCGTCAGAATTTGAACTCACCGATTATGTGAAAGAAGGGGAAAATAAGCTGGCAGCTCAGGTGTTCAAGTGGACAGCCAGCAGCTGGTGCGAGGATCAGGATTTCTATCGTTTCTCCGGAATTTACCGGGAGGTTTATCTTTATACAGTACCGGATGTGCATGTGTATGATCTCCAGATCCGCGCAATCCCGGATGAGAGCCTTAACAAAGCCCGGTTTGAAGTCAAGACCAGCACCTGGGGAAAGGGAAATGTGCATATTGTTCTGTCCAAAAAAGGACAGACCATATTGGAGGAAAATAAGAGCTTAGGCGAAATTGCAGCAAATACAGGAAGTGACCGGAACGGAAAAGATGTAGCCGCTGAAGCTACTGGCAGAACCGTTCAGAAAGGTGTTGCTGATACTTTTAGCTGGACGGTGGAGAATCCGATTCTCTGGAGTGCAGAAGATCCCCAGCTCTACGATTTGGTCATGGAGGTTTTCGATGAGAATGGTATTCTTCAGGAAGTGATCCCTCAGAAAGTCGGTTTCCGCCGATTTGAAATGAAAGACGGAATTATGACTTTAAATGGAAAACGAATTGTATTTAAAGGTGTGAACCGTCATGAATTCAGTTCCATAACAGGAAGATGTGTATCCGAAGCAGAGCTACGCAAGGATCTGACCATCATGAAGCAGAATAACATCAATGCCATCCGCACCTGTCATTATCCGGATGCTTCTCTGATCTACCAGCTTTGTGATGAGTTTGGAATTTACATGATCGATGAGACCAACCTGGAAAGTCACGGCTCCTGGGATACAGCGGAATTTACGAAGGACTATACTTATGTGGTTCCCCATGATAAGCCGGAATGGCAGTCTATGATGTTAGACCGCGCCAATTCCATGTATCAGAGAGATAAGAACCATCCGGCAATCCTGATCTGGTCCTGTGGAAATGAGTCCTTCGGTGGTAAGGATATTTTTGAAATGTCCCAGCTCTTTAGAAATGCAGATCCTACCCGTCTGGTACATTATGAAGGTGTCTGCCATGACCGCAGATATAACGCTACCAGCGATATGGAAAGCCAGATGTATCCATCTGTGGAAGCAATTAAAGAGTTTCTTGCAAAAGATGATTCCAAGCCCTTTATCTGCTGTGAGTATACCCATGCCATGGGAAATTCCTGCGGTGCCATGCATAAATATACAGATCTGACAGATACAGAGCCGAAATATCAGGGTGGCTTTATCTGGGATTATATCGATCAGTCTATTTACAAAAAAGACCGTTATGGAAAAGAGTTCCAGGCATATGGCGGAGATTTTGGCGAGCGTCCTACTGATTATAATTTCAGTGGAAATGGAATTGCATATGGTGGAAATCGTGATGCGTCTCCGAAGATGCAGGAAGTGAAATTTAATTATCAGAATATTACCGCACAGGTAAGTGCTGATTCCGTGAATGTGATCAACAAAAATCTGTTTGTAAATACGGACACATTTGAATGCAGAGTAACTCTTCAGAAGGATGGAAACGTAATTCGTACAGAAGTACTGGATACAGCAGTGGCTCCTTTGAGCCAGATGGAATATGCTCTTCCATTTAAGAAGGAGGAGAAAGCAGGTGAGTACACGGTAACTGTTTCTTTCCATTTAAAAGAGGATATGCCATGGGCGAAAGCAGGTCATGAGGTTGCCTTTGGACAGTATGTTTACCAGGTGGAAGCAGCTGTGAAGCCTTGCACAGAGCATCTGGAGGTAATTCACAGTACCCATAATATTGGCGTGCGCGGAGCGGAATTTGAGGTGCTTTTCTCCGTATTGAACGGTGGTCTTGCTTCCTATAAATACGCAGGAAAAGAAATGATCGAGGCAATTCCGAAGCCTAATTTCTGGCGTGCACCAACAGACAATGACTGTGGAAATCTGATGGCAATGCGCTACGGACAGTGGAAGCTTGCCAGCATGTATGTAAACCATAAGGATTACCGCGGAGCGGCATATGGACCTGGAAATGCACCAAAGGTAGAGGAAAAAGAGCATTCCGTAAAGGTATCCTATACCTATTTTCTTCCCACTATTCCGGCAGCTGAGTGTACACTTGCTTATGAAGTTTTCGGAGATGGAAGAGTTCGTACCACACTTTCCTATGATCCGGTGAAGGAGCTTGGCGATATGCCGGAATTTGGTGTGATTTTCAAGTTTAATGCAGATTATGACCATGTATCCTGGTATGGACTTGGAGAAGCTGAGACCTATGCAGACCGTAAGAAAGGTGCAAAGCTTGGAATCTACGATAATATGGTAAAAGATAATGTGGCAAGATATATGGTTCCACAGGAATGCGGTGCCAAGGAAGAGGTCAGATGGGCGAAGATCACAGACCGGAAAGGCAGAGGAATGCTTTTTGAGATGGATAAAGAAAACGGCCCGATGATGTTCTCTGCCCTGCCATACACACCTCATGAGATGGAAAATGCAATGCATCCATATGAGCTGCCCCAGATTCATTATACAGTAGTGCGCGTAGCAAAAGGCCAGATGGGAATTGCCGGAGACGACAGCTGGGGAGCAAGAACCCAGGAAGAATACCTGCTGGATACAAGTAAGCCGATGGAATTTTCATTTGTATTTAAGGGAGTTTGAGAAAAAATACATTACTGTTCACTCCGTGACCAGTAACAAAAATATTCTTATCATGGCAACAAAAAGGAGATTGAGATGGCAAGAAAAATAGAATATGGCCGTATGCTGCATGGTGGTGACTACAACCCGGAGCAGTGGCTTGACCGCCCGGACATTTTGAAAAAAGACATTGAATATTTCAAAAAAGCACACATTAATACAGTATCTGTAGGAATCTTTTCCTGGGCAGTACTGGAACCGGAAGAAGGAAAGTACAATCTGGGCTGGCTGGAAGAGATTATTGACAATTTATATAAAGAGGGAATTTCCACGATCCTGGCAACACCGTCAGGCGCAAGGCCAAAGTGGATGGCCGACAAGTATCCGGAGGTCCTTCGCATGGATCCGGACCGCACCAGAAGATTTTTCGGAGGAAGACATAATCATTGCTATACATCTCCGGTATATCGTCAGAAAGTTCACGATATGGACAAGCTGCTTTCCCAGAGACTGGGCAGTCATCCTGGTGTGATTCTGTGGCACATTTCCAATGAGTTTGGCGGAGAATGCTATTGCCCTCTTTGTCAGCAGAAATTCCGGGAATGGCTGAAAGAAAAATATGGAACCATTGAGAAGCTGAATTCCAGTTGGTGCACCACATTCTGGAGCCATATTTACAATAGCTTCGATCAGATTGAAGCCCCTTCCCCAAAGGGGGAGAACGAGCTTCATGCATTGAAGCTTGACTGGAACCGGTTCGTTACAGATCGCACCATTGATTTCATCAAAGGAGAGGTTGCTGCAATCCGTGAAGGTGGTTCTGAACTGCCGGTAACAGCCAATCTGATGTATGATTACAACGGTCTTGATTACAAGAAGTTCCGCGATGTTCTGGATGTGGTATCCTGGGACAACTATCCAAGCTGGCATAAGAAAGAGGAATTTTTCACTGCCATTGATGCAGGTATGCAGCATGATCTGATGAGGAGCATTAAGAATCAGCCATTTCTTCTCATGGAGTCCTGCCCATCTGCCACAAACTGGAAGCCCATCAATAAGCTGAAAAAGCCGGGAATGATGCTGGCTGCCTCTCTTCAGGCAGTAGCTCACGGCTCCGACAGCGTTTTATACTTCCAGCTGCATCAGAGCCAGGGGGCTTCTGAAAAATTCCACGGCGCAGTGATCGACCACTATGGCGGAGAGGATACCCGCGTGTTTAAAGAAGTGACAGAGGTTGGAGAGGCTCTGGAGACACTGAAGGAAGTCTGCGGCAGCCAGATGAAGTCTCCGGCAGCAGTCCTTTATGACAGAGAAAATAACTGGGCAATCCAGGATGCACAGGGACCGCGGAATGAGAACATGTTCTACACAGAAGCGGTACAGAAGCAGTACCGCGCCCTGCGGGAACAGGGACTGAATGTGGATGTGATCTCTATGGAGCATGAGCTTTCCAGCTATAAGATCGTGGCAGCGCCAATGGCTTATATGTTCAAAGATGGTTACGAAGAAAAATTAAGAGCATATGCAGAAAATGGCGGAACCCTGGTGATCACTTACTGGACCGGCCTTGTGGATGGTACAGACAAGTGCTTCCTTGGAGGAACACCATACGGGCTTATGGAGGCAGCCGGTCTTCGTACTACGGAGATCGATGCTCTTTATGACTGGGAAGAGAACCATGGAATTTCAGAACCGGGCAATCATCTGGGAATCAGCGGCACCTACACTTGCAAGAACCTTTGTGAGCTGGTAAAGGTTTCTGATGCAGAAGTGCTTATGCGCTATGGCGATGACTTCTATGCGGGAGCTCCTGTAGTGACACATAAAGCATATGGAAAAGGTCACGTATATTACGTTGGCGCAGATATGGAACAGGCTTTCTACAGTGATTTCTACGGAAAGGCAGCAAAGGAAGCTGGCATTCAGGCACCGCTGGGATTCGTACCGGCAGAGGTTTCTGTCACCTTACGTGAAAATCAGGAAAATGAATATCTGTTTATCCAGAACTATGCAAGAGAAACCAAGGCAGTTCCGGTTCCAGCAGAATATGAAGTGATCTACGGCGCGGCGGATGAGATTATGCAGCCGCTGGCAACAAGGGTCCTGAAAAAGAAAAAATAGAGATTAAAAATAGAGGAAGAAGTTAGTGTGAAAAGAGGTTTTGACACTAACTTCTTTTTGTGTATATAATTAGAAAAACAGAAATCATGCAGCAGGAGGTATGTGCAGTGCAGAGAGAACTCTTGGAGCAGCTTCGTGAAATTACAGAAGAAGAGAGAAGAATCCTGAACGGAGAAGCAGAAGTGGACAGGGATCTTTACACGTCTGGAAGCGATTTTACCATTGACAGCAATAAGATGCTGGAGGAAGGAAAGCTGATCGCAATCCGCACCCATACCAGGTTTGTTCATTTTCCCCTTCACCGCCATAATTATGTGGAAGTACTCTACGTATGCGAGGGAACTCTTACGAATATTATAGATGGCAAACAGGTTATTGTGCGAAAAGGGGAACTGCTTTTTCTGAATCAGTTTACCCATCATGAGATTCTTGCAGCTGGCAGGAGTGACATTGCCATAAATTTTATGGTATTGCCGGAGTTTTTTGATGTGGCATATTCAATGGCAGGAAATAATAATGTTCTGGCAGATTTTCTGGTGAATGTACTGCGCCGGGATAACCAGCAGGGAGAATATCTTCATTTTAAGGTATCTGAGGTGCTGCAGATCCAGAATCTTCTGGAAAATATTATTTATTCCCTTGTAACAGGAAGGGGCAACCAGAATAAAATCAATCAGACTACCATGGGACTTATTTTTCTTTACCTTATGGACTCTGTACAGTATGTGGAAATGCGCCTTCCAAATCAGTACGAGAACATGATATCCATGACGACTCTGGATTATATTGAGCAGAAATACCGCACGGCCACCTTGACTGAGCTATGCGATATGCTTCACCTTCCCATGCATGTATTAAGCAAAATGATAAAAAAAACAACAGGCTTTAATTTTAAGGAGCTGCTTCAGCGGAAACGTCTTAGCAAGGCTGTGGAACTGATGTGTGATACAGACCTTCCCATCAGCGATATCATTGCAGCAGTGGGATATGAGAACAACAGTTATTTTCACCGTGTATTCAAGGAAAGATATGGGGTAACGCCAAGAGCTTTCCGCGTGGCTAATAAGAAAAATGATAAAGTAAGATTATGAAGAACGCGTAAAAATATTTTTACAAAAAAATTATCATTTGTTCAAAAATATTTTTTGAATTATATATAAATGGTTGACATTTAATTAGAAAAAAAATAAAATAATTGTAACGTTTAAGATTTTTCTTACATAGAGGGGGAAAGTCTCAGGCAAATAAAAATATCAAGGAGGAAGTAAAATGAAAAAAATGTGTAGAAAAGTAGTCAGCCTTCTTCTTGCAGCAGTGATGGTGCTTACAATGACCGCCTTCGCTTCTGTTGTTTATGCCGCTGACGAGGACAGCGTTGAAGCTGATCCGAACTTCAAGATGGGAGTTATTCTTGTAGGTGATGAGACAGAAGGATATTCTGCAGCTCATATCGCCGGTGTTAAGGAAGCAGCTAAAGAGCTGGGCCTTGACGACAGCCAGATCATCTGGAAATACAAAGTTCCGGAAGACTCCAGCTGCTACGATGCAGCAATCGACCTTGTTGGACAGGGATGCTCCCTGGTAATCGGTAACAGCTATGGACATCAGACTTATCTGGTACAGGCTGCTCAGGAATACCCGGATGTAACATTCGTTTCCATGACAGGTGATTTTGCAGCAATCAGCGGATGCGAGAATTTCAAGAATGCATTCACCAACATCTATGAATCCCGCTATGTATCCGGTGTTGTAGCTGGTCTGAAGCTGAAAGAGATTCTTGAGGATGGTACTCTTACTACAGAAACACAGCCAGACAGCTTTGATGCAGACGGTAATGTAAAGGTTGGCTATGTTGGAGCATTCAGCTACGCTGAGGTTGTTTCTGGTTATACTGCATTCTACCTTGGTATTAAGAGCGTTGTTCCGAACGCTGTAATGGAAGTTAAGTACACAAACTCCTGGTTCGATATTGACAAAGAGGGTGCAGCAGCTGAGGCACTTATTGCAAACGGCTGTGTGATCATCGGACAGCATGCAGACTCTACAGGTGCTCCTGCAGCTACACAGAAGCTTCACGATGATGGCAAGATCTGCTACTCTGTAGGCTACAATATTGATATGCTTGAGACTGCTCCTACAGCAGCACTTACCTCTGCTACCAATAACTGGGCAGTATACTACAAACATGCAATTGCAACCGTAATGGGCGGTGGTGACCTTGAGCAGGACTGGTCCGCAGGATATAATGACGATGCAGTAGGAATCACAGAACTTGGTGAGTCCTGTGCAGAAGGAACTGCAGACTACGTTGCTGACATCGAGGGCAAACTGAAAGACGGTTCTCTTCAGGTATTTGATACCTCTACATTTACTGTAGGCGGTGAGGAAGTTACCTCTGCACCGGTTGACCTTTCCTTCATGGATTACACAACTGATCCAGCAACTGTTGTATATCAGGGCGAGACTGTTGAGGCAATCGTGGATGGACATTTTGCAGAGTCCACATTCAGAAGCGCTCCATACTTTACACTTCGTATTGATGGAATCACAGAGGATGCAGACGCTGTTGAATAAGCAGTAATGCGAAATCCTGCGAAGCATGATTTCTGTGCATCGCGGAGCAGGTAGCTGGGAAGAAACCTGAACAGTTATCGAATTACATTAAATCCAAAAGGGGAGCTGTAAAAAGGCTTCCCTTTTGTTTCGTAAGCGGGAAAGTTAAAATCCACGCGGATGTGGGATTTTGGCGAACGCTTCAAAGATAGGCAAAACCAGAAGAGCTTGTTTTGCCTTGATTATAAAACGGGAAGGGAGGCACAACACTTTGGAATATGCCATTCAATTAAAAAATGTTACCAAAACATTTGGAAAAGTTGTTGCCAACAAAAATGTCAACCTTGACGTAAAAAAAGGTGAGATTCTCTCCCTTCTGGGAGAAAATGGAAGTGGCAAGACCACTCTTATGAATATGATCTCCGGTATTTATTTTCCAGATTCC
Organism: Ruminococcus sp. RTP21358st1_G6_RTP21358_211008; assembly: GCF_040908885.1. Classification (NCBI taxonomy): domain Bacteria; kingdom Bacillati; phylum Bacillota; class Clostridia; order Eubacteriales; family Oscillospiraceae; genus Ruminococcus; species Ruminococcus sp. RTP21358st1_G6_RTP21358_211008. Next base: position 23,099 of record NZ_JBDGDM010000051.1, on the reverse strand, counting down.
GGCGAGATCATGATAGAAGGCAGGAAAGTGGAAATCCGCTCTCCAAAAGATGCCTATGATTTGGGAATCGGTATGATTCACCAGCACTTTAAACTGATCGACGTCTTTAGTGCCACTGAGAATATTGCACTTGGTCTTGATAAAAAGCAGAAATTTGATTTGAAAGAGGTTCGTAAAAAAGCACAGGCTATTTGTGACAGGTATCACTTTGATCTGGACCTGAATCAGAAGGTTTACGAGATGAGCGTATCTCAGAAACAGACTCTGGAAATTGTAAAGGTTCTTTACAGAGGTGCAAACATTCTGATCCTGGATGAGCCGACAGCGGTACTGACACCTCAGGAGACAGCCCGTCTGTTTGAGGTTATCCGAAATATGAAGGCAGATAATAAATCAGTTATCATTATTACCCATAAGCTTCACGAGGTTCTGGAGATTTCCGACCGCGTTGCCATTCTGAGAAAAGGAGAGTACATAGGTACCGTAGATACCTGCGAGGCCACTGAAAATTCTCTCACAGAGATGATGGTAGGCAAGAAGGTGGAACTGAATATTGCCCGTTCCGCACCTGTAAATCCGGTGAAGCGGCTTTCTGTTTCCCATCTGACCGTCTATAACCGGGAGGACATTAAGGTACTGGATGATGTAAGCTTTGACGTTTATGGCGGTGAGATCCTGGGAATTGCCGGAATTTCCGGAAATGGACAGAAAGAGCTTCTGGAAGCCATTGCCGGACTTCAGATTACAGGCCAGGGCAGCAGTATTGAGTTTTACGAAAGAGGAAAAGAAAATCAGCCCCTTCAGCTGGTTGGAAAAACACCGAAGAAAATCCGTGATGCAGGTGTTCACCTTGCATTTGTGCCGGAAGACCGTCTGGGAATGGGACTTGTAGGTTCTATGGGTATGACCGGAAATATGCTTCTGAAAAGCTATGGAAAGGGTGCATCCCCGCTTACAGATATGCGTACCCCGAAGAAAATGGCAGAGAAGGTTAAGGAAGAGCTTGAAGTTGTGACTCCAAGCCTGAATACTCCGGTATCCCGTCTTTCCGGAGGAAATGTACAGAAGGTTCTGGTAGGCCGTGAGATTGCAGAAGCACCTACTGTACTGATGACTGCCTATGCAGTGCGAGGCCTTGATATTAATACCTCTTATACCATCTATAATCTTCTGGATGAAGAGAAGAAAGAGGGGGTTGCCGTAGTCTATGTAGGTGAGGATTTGGACGTTCTCATTGATCTGTGTGACCGTATTCTGGTACTTTGCGGCGGTAAAGAGAATGGTATTCTGGATGCCAGAACGACTACGAAAGAAGAAGTTGGACTTCTTATGACAAATCTTCGGAAGGAGGGAAAATAAATGAGTGACACAAAAACTAAAGAACCCTTGATCCGAATTATTAAGCGTGACAGAAGCAGCTTCGGGTACAAGGTGTGGGTTCGTGCGGCTGCCATTATTCTGGCGCTTGTAGTAGATGCGATTTTTATTTATAGTGTAACAGGCCTGAATCCATTATCTGTATATGGTGTTATGTTAAATGGTACTTTTATGACAAGCATTCGTTTTTCCTGGGCAATGCGAGATCTGGTAACCCTTCTCTGCATTGGTATTGCCCTTGCTCCTGCGTTTAAAATGCGCTTCTGGAACATTGGCGCAGAGGGACAGGTGCTGATGGGAGGCCTTGCCACAGCTATGGTTATGGTAAAATGTGGTGCCAGCCTTCCTACCCCGGTGCTTTTTCTGGTGATGTTCCTTACCAGCGTGATTGCCGGAGGTCTCTGGGGCTTTATTCCGGCAGTATTCAAGGCGTACTGGAATACAAATGAGACACTTTTTACCCTTATGATGAATTATGTGGCAACCAGTATTGTTGCATGCATGACCAATATCCTTCGAGGAAAGGCTTCCAGCCTTGGTAAGCTGAACATGTCTACACAGGTTGGATGGTTCCCGCAGTTTATGGGACAGAGATATAATATTAACATTCTCATTGTAATGATTCTCATGTTTGTAATGTTCTTCTATCTGAAATATTCTAAACAGGGCTATGAGATTACCGTAGTAGGAGAATCTGAGAACACAGCAAGATATGCCGGAATTAATGTTAAATGGGTAACCATCCGTACCATGATCATTTCCGGTGCTATTTGCGGTCTGGTTGGTTTCCTGATCGTAGCAGGAAGAGACCAGACTATTTCCACCACATCTGCAGGCGGAAATGGATTTACTGCCATCATTGTTGCATGGCTTGCAAAATTCAATACTTTTTACATGGCACTGATTTCCTTCCTGCTGATCTTTCTGTCAAAGGGAGCAGCTGAAATTGCTTCCGCATACAGCCTGAATGACTATGCGGCAAGTATTATTGAAGGCGTGATTCTGTTCTTTATTCTTGGAAGTGAATTCTTCATCAACTATAAAATGATTTTCCGTGGTTCCAAAAAGGAGGTGCACTAAATGAGTAATCTGATTGCATGGATCATCAGGGCAATTCCATTTGGAACAATTATCATGTTTGGTTCCATGGGTGAAATCACCACTGAGAAATCAGGAAACCTGAATCTTGGTGTTCCGGGAATTATGTATCTTGGCGGCTTTGCTGGCTTCGCCAGCTCCTATTTTTACGAGAAAAATTCAGCAGATCCAAAAGGTTGGATATGCGTGATCCTGGCGCTTGTGGCAGCAATTGCAGCTTCCATGCTGGGAGGGCTGATTTTCAGCTTCCTTACCATTACCCTTCGTGCAAACCAGAATGTAACCGGTCTTGCACTTACCACATTCGGTATGGGTGTTGCCAATTTCTTTGGTGTATTTATTTTAAATGGTGCAAGCTACACTGCAGCTCCGCTGGCATACGCTTCTTTTTCAAAGAAGATTCCATTCCTGTCCAGTAAGCTGGGAATTGTAAGTAAAACTGTTTTTGCCTATGGTTTTCTGGTGTATGCGGCAATCATTATTGCTGTTGTTCTGCATTATGTGCTGAACAAAACAAGAGTAGGTCTGAATCTTCGGGCTGTAGGCGAAAATCCGGGAACTGCAGACGCAGCCGGAATCAATGTAACCAAATATAAATATCTGGCAACCTGTATTGGTGCCGGCCTTTCCGGAATCGGCGGCTTATATTACGTTCTGGATTATAATCAGGGAATCTGGGCAACAACAGGGCAGATCGAGGCTCTTGGCTGGCTGGCAGTTGCGCTGGTTATATTTACCACATGGAAACCGCTGAACTGTATCTGGGGTGCGTATCTTTTCGGTATGCTCTACTGGCTGTATCAGTTCCTTCCAAGTATTCTTGGAATCAAGGTTGCAAGCTATGTCACAGACCTGATCCAGATGGTTCCTTATGTGGTTACGATTATCGTACTGGTTGTAGTAAGCTTCCGAAAGAAGAAAGAGAATCAGCCTCCGGAAAGTCTGGGACTTTCCTACTTCCGAGAGGAAAGATAATAGGGATTGGTTTGATATAATATTGAAATTTCAGAATCCTCTGCTTATGCTGTATGGTGCAGCATGCAGAGGATTTTTTTATTCTTCAGACGGCAATACGATTTGTGAAAAATAAGTGTCCATAGGAAAAGAAAGTTTACAAAATATTTCGAAAATGTTATATTATTATTAAATGACATGCGAAACATATAGAATGGATAGTTGGCTCTTATCTATACAGTTATCAGAAAGGAATAAAAATATGAAAAAAAGATATGTTCTTGCTGCACTGGCAGCTATGACAGTACTTGCAGGCTGTGGAGATAATGCTTCTCAGCAGAAAAACACGGACAATACTACCCAGGAGAGCACAGCAGAGGATGATCTGACAGCTGCAGATCCGGATGAAGATGGAGAAGAACTGGATCCTGAATTTTCACAGGATGTAGAGAATAATGAAGTGATCGATGCAGATGATGCAGAGGAAGAAGCAGCTCTTGATCCCATTACTCCTTCTGAATATCTGGTTCAGAATGCTTCCGATTATGTGACTCTTGGAGATTATGATGGTGTAGAGGTTACCAGGTATACCTATGAGATCACAGACGATATGGTACAGGATGAGATCCAGGAAGAGCTGGCAGATGCCAGTGATGAGCAGTCTACCAATGCACCTTCCGAGGACGGAAATATTGTATATATGAATCTTACTGCCAATGTGGAGGGTGAGGAAGCTGCTGATCCTGACGAGACTTTTATCACTTTGGGACAGGAAGAATTTGGTGCAGAATTTGACCAGAAGCTGACAGGTGTTTCTACAGGAGACAAACTGGATTTTAGCATCACATACGGAGATGACACCTGGCAGGAGGACTGGCAGGGAAAAACCGTTGACTTTTCTGTGGAGGTAACAGATGTTACAGCTTCCAATACTCCGGAATATGATGAAGATTATGTAAAGAATTATACCGGGTATGACACGAAGGAAGAATATGAGGCTTCTGTAAAAGAATATCTGGAGCAGTCCTATGAGGAACAGAGTACTTATGATGAGACAGAAGATCTGATTTCTGCCTGCCTGGCACGTACAGAGTTTACGGGAGAATATCCGGACGACCTGTTTGAGGCATGCAGGGAAGAGGCACTCTCCGGTTATTCCATGTTTGTAGAGGAAGACGGAGATGTAAATGATGTACTGGATATGTTCGGGGTTACAGAGGATGATATTGCAGAAGAAGCCAAAAATCTTGTAAACCGCCGCCTCTTCATCAGTGCATATGCCGAAGCCAATAATATTGAGGTAACAGAAGATGAATACGTGAATTATGTGAATGAGTATGCTGACTACTATGGCGAGAGTCCTGCTGATTTTGAGACTCTTTATACACGGGAAACGCTTGTAAATGCCCTTTATGAGAGCAAGGTAACAGAGCTTCTTCTGGAAAAGGCAAACGTGACAGAAACTCCATATACACCAGAAGAGTATGATGAAGAGGAATCCAAAGAAGATGACACGCTTGATGATCTGGAAATCGTAGAAGAAGGAGAAGAAGGCGTAGCTGAATAAAATCTGAAGATTTGGCAAAACACACTTTCAACGTCATAATGTTCTTTTATTAACATTTTTTATAAATTTAAGCCTTTTAATTTAGATGTGATTATGATATAATAAATAATACGCGACAATGGACGGACAGCATTCTGAAGATAAGCTTTAGGAAGTTTGTCCGCCCATTTGTGTCTATAAAGGAGGAACGAGATGAAATTTTCAGAAATGCCTTACACTCGTGTGGATTTTCCGGCTGTGATTGCACAGGCACAGGAGATTATCCAGCGCGCATCTTCTGCGAAGAGCGGAGAAGAGCAGTTCGAGATTCATCAGGAATTTAACAAGCTGATGGATCACGTGAGAACTCTTTATACCATCGCCCATATCCGCAGGGATGGAGATGTGACAAATGAGTTTTATGACGGCGAGAAGAGCTACTATGATGAGAAGCTCCCGGAACTGAACGCAGTGACAAATGAGTATAAGAAAGTACTTTTTGCCACTCCATATCGTCAGTATATGGAAGAGAAAATCGGACCGGTTGCATTTAAGTCCATGGAACTGGAGATGAAATCTTTCGATGACAGTCTGATTCCGCTGATGCAGGAGGAGAATGCCCTTGCTTCCCGTTACAGTAAGCTGATCGCTTCTGCCAAGATCATGTGGGAAGGAGAAGAACTGAACCTTTCCCTTATGCGTAAGTATATGCGCTCCCAGGATCGGAATACCCGTAAGAAAGCATGGGATGCTTTTTCAGGCTTCTTTGAGGAGAACCAGGCTGAGCTTGATGAAATCTACGATCTGATGGTGAAGAACCGTACCAGACAGGCACAGATGCTGGGCTTTGAGAATTACATTGATATGGGCTACTTCCGCATGAACCGTAATTCTTATACCAAGGAAGATGTACAGAAGCTTCGCGAGCAGATTAAGACTGTATTTGTACCGTTAGCTTCCAGAATGCACAAGAACCGTCAGGCACGCCTTGGGGTAGACGCACTTCGTTATTATGATATGGGTGTTTATTTCCCACAGGGAGATCCGGCGCCGATCGGTACTCCTGAGGAGATTCTTGAGAGCGGCCGCAAAATGTACACGGAGATGTCTGATGAGACAAGGGATTTCTTCAACATGATGATGGAGAATGAGCTTTTTGATGTATTCGGACGTAAGAATAAGGCTACCGGTGGTTACATGACGGAGCTTCCGGATTATGGTGTACCGTTTATTTTTGCAAACTTTAACGGAACCAGCGGTGACGTGGATGTAATCACACATGAGTGTGGACATGCATTTCAGAGCTATGTATCCTGCAAGGATCCGATCACCGATCACTCCAGATATCTGACCATGGAGACAGCAGAAATCCATTCCATGTCCATGGAATTCTTTGCGGAACCATGGATCGAGCTTTTCTTCGGGGAAAGAGGCGATGATTACCGCAAGATGCATCTTGAGGATGCCATCGACTTTATTCCTTATGGAACAATGGTGGATGAATTCCAGCACATTGTATACGGCAATCCGGAGCTTACACCTAAGGAGCGACGTGATGCATGGAACAGGCTGGAGCAGGAGTACCGCCCATATATGGATTCCACTGGCTGCAGGTTTATGGAAGAAGGCGGCTACTGGCAGAGACAGCACCACATTTTTGAGATGCCTTTCTACTATATTGATTATGTACTTGCACAGCTTTGTGCATTCCAGTTTAAGATCCGCATGGAGAAAGATCATGACGCTGCGTGGGCTGATTATATGAAGCTTTGCCGGCTTTCTGCAAGTGATTTCTATCCGTCCATGCTGAAACAGGTGGGACTTACAGTTCCATTTACAGATGGCTGCATTCAGAAGATTGTGGATGAGTTGGATAAGAAGCTGGGTTGAGTCATCAGGCAAAGACTGTGAGAAGGAAAAGCACTTTCAGGTAATAGATTGGGAACTCACAGGAAAGTTGAGGCAGAATTGTGAAAAAATATGGGAATGATTACCGCCAGAGAGGGGAAAAATTTGAATATACCGGAAAATGGTATGGCAGCAGCCTGTCAGTGAAGGAGCTGAAAAGACATGCCCTTAACAATACAGTTCTTATGGCAGCCGCCCTTGTGATCTATTTTGCCAGCCTGATGCTGAACAATGAAGGAAGCAGGATCTTCTGGATATTACTTCCCTATATGGTGGTAGTATTCCCTGTTTCCTATGGAATCATGGGAGGTGCTTCCTTATTTCTTTTTTGCAGACAGCAGGAGGGAAAAGCTCACTCACAGGTGGTAATCCCGGAAAAGCATATAGGGCATATGACCTGTGCACAGTATGAAAAAGGGGTGCGGCGTCCGGTAAGGTGCAGCATTGCCATCACGGTACTGGGACTTTTTACAAGCGTGGCAAACCTGATTTTTTTGTTAAAAGATTTCGAAAATCTTATTTTTACAAGGGAACTATTATTCGAGGCAGCCGCTGTGATGATTTTAGCACTGGGAAGTGTTAGTACTGCGCAAAACTGGCAGATTAAAGCGAAATTTACAAATTTTGAGTAAAAATCTTTCAGTTTTTGACAATTATGGACAAAATTCCAGACATATTTCGCCATATAGCTATTGCACATGTAATAAAACATGGTAAAATAGAGAGGTATAAGACAACAAATTTTCAGGTTGTCTGTAGTAGCTGGCCTCAGGAGTCTCCAACAGGCTCTGATGAATAGTTACAATAAAATATCTTAAAAAAGGAGGATAAGATATGAGCAAGAAGAAGTTAATGGCCCTGTTATTAACAGGTGTCATGGCAGCATCAACAGTGAGCGTACCTGTTTTTGCTGAAGAAGCTGAGGGAGGTTCTTCTGATACACCACTTGTTATTGGACAGACTAACTTCTCCGAGAAATTCAGTGGATTATTCCACGAGGCAGTTCCGGATCAGCAGATCGCAGAGAATGTAGGTGAGTATCTGTTTGGAAGTGACCGTACAGGTGCTATTATTTACAATGGTATCGAGGGTGAGACACATGAGTATAACGGAACGGATTATACTTACACAGGACTTTCCGACGTAACTGTTACAGAGGGCGAGGATGAGACCGTATATAATTTCAAGCTTCGTGAGGGTGTAACATTTTCTGACGGTGAGCCTCTTACCGCAGATGACCTGATTTTCACATATTATGTACTTTCTGATACAGATTATGATGGAAATGCAACATTCTACTCCACCAATATCAAAGGTATGAAGAATTACCGTCTGAATTCCACAGCAGCAGATTCCATCACAGATGAGGATGTTGCAAATACACTTGCAGACATGCCGGATGAAGTTGCTGCAAGAGTGAAAGATGAGCTGATTGTTCCGCTTCTTACATCTGAGTATGAGTGGGCGCAGACTGCATGGGAAGATTATGCAGATGCTTATGGTGTTACAAACGGAGATGAGTTCTTTGGAATGCTTTACGCAGCAGATGAGAACTATTCTGTAGATGGCAAAGATCAGGATACGATCATTAATGAGATCGCAGACCAGTATGGCAAGGACTATCTTGCACTTGCAGCTGCCTACGGCGACGAAGCATACTTCGATGAAGATGCAGCAACAATCGCTTCCGAATACCTGGTAGAGCAGAAAACTGCAGCAGGTGAAGGTGAAGAGGTTGCGAACATTGAGGGAATCAAGAAGCTTGGTGATTACGAAGTTGAGGTTACCACAGATGGTTTCGAGGCAACTACAATCTATCAGCTTGGGGTAATCGTTGAGCCAATGCATTATTATGGAGATGCTTCTCTCTATGACTATGATAACAACCAGTTCGGTTTCACAAGAGGAGATCTCTCCGCTGTACGTGATAAATCCAACCAGCCACTTGGCGCAGGTCCGTATAAATTTGTGAAATATGAGAACAAGACTGTATACATGGAAGCAAACGAGAACTACTACAAGGGTGCTCCTAAGACCAAGTACCTTCAGTGGCGTGAGACTTCCGACGCAGATAAGATTGCCGGTGTTGAGCAGGGTACAATCGACCTTTCCGATCCATCCGGAAGCAAATCTGCATTTGATCAGATCAAGAGCATTAACGGAAACGATGAACTCAGCGGTGATAAGATCATCGTTAACGCAACAGACAACCTTGGATACGGATACATCGGTCTTAACGCAAACACAATCAATGTTGGTGGAGAGCCAGGATCTGACGCTTCCAAGAACTTAAGAAAAGCTCTTACAACTGTACTTGCTGTATATCGTGATGTAGCAATCGATTCCTATTATGGAGATGCTGCTTCCGTAATCAACTACCCGATCTCCAATACATCCTGGGCAGCTCCTCAGAAATCTGATGCAGATTATCAGGTAGCTTACTCTGTGGATGTTGATGGAAATCCGCTTTACACAGATGATATGACGGATGATGAGAAGTTTGCAGCAGCAACACAGGCAGCTCTTGGCTTCTTCGAAGCAGCCGGATACACTGTAGAGAATGGCAAGGTAACAGCAGCTCCGGAAGGTGCTAAGATGACTTATGAGATCATCATCGGCGCTGACGGAAGTGGAGATCACCCAAGCTTTGCAATCCTTACAGATGCTAAGGCAGCTCTTGAGTCCATCGGATTTACACTTGAGATCAATGATGTTACAGATTCCAACATTATGTGGGATGCTTTAAATGCAGGTACCGCAGAAATGTGGGCAGCTGCATGGCAGGCAACAGTGGATCCTGATATGTATCAGGTTTACCACAGCGCAAGTGTAAAGAGCAATTACTACCACATCAATGATGAAACACTGGATCAGGACATTATTGATGCCCGTTCTACAGCTGATCAGGAATACAGAAAATCTGTTTACAAACAGTGTCTGGATATTATTCTTGACTGGGCAGTAGAGATTCCGATCTATCAGAGACAGAACTGCGTTATTTACAGCCCTGAGCGTATCAATGCAGATACCTTTACAAAAGATGTTACCACATTCTATCCGTGGTATGGAGATATCATTAATATCGAAATGAACTAAAGGTATAAAAGAAGAATGACTTGTTAGCGCAGTGGGTCCACCATAACCAGTGGACCCACTGCCTTACTGGCAGTATGCCTTGGGCTAGAGCGTGTCTGAAAAAGCATTCCCGCAATCTCCCACAAATTGTGACGCACATCTTGCAGAAAGCCTTTTTCAAACATGCTCTGGAACCCGGCCCGGTAAAACGGACAGAACCGGCAGGACACACTGCCAGTAAGAACAAGGTAAGTCAGTCTTCCCGCCCGATACTGAAAGGATAATTTATATAATGAAAAAATTTATTGTACGTCGTGTACTTCTTGGAGCGATGATCCTGTTCTTCGTTTCCATGATCATTTATTCAATTGAGAGAGCCCTTCCGACTTCTTATGTAGAGGGAAGAGCCCGTGATATGTCAATGAAACAGGGCGCGAAGCCCTATGATGAGCTGGTTGCTGAGTTAAATGCCGCTTATGGACTGGATAAGCCGGTCCTGGAAGGTTATTTCATCTGGCTTGGAAAAGCTGTTCATGGTGAATTCGGAGAATCCTGGATTTTCCATCAGCCAGTAAAACAGAAATTTGCCAGTGTCATCTGGTATTCTTTTGCTCTGGCACTGGCCTCCTTCCTGTTGGAAATTATCATTGCCATACCTTTGGGTATTATATCGGCAACGAAGCAGTACAGCAGGATTGATTATGCAGTTACCGTTTTTGCATTGATCGGTATTTCGCTGCCGTCCTTTTTCTTTGCTACCATTTTGAAATGGATTTTCTCTATTAATCTGAAATGGGTTGACCTGTATGGTATCGTAAGCCGTATGCATGAGTCCTATGGAAGTGTAGGTAAGGTACTGGATATGGCACAGCATATGATCCTTCCGGTTATTACGCTGACTATCGTAAGTGTTGGTTCCCTTATGCGTTATACCAGAACCAATATGCTGGAGGTTCTGAATGCAGATTATATCCGTACTGCCAGAGCGAAAGGTGTTCCGGAGAAAAAGGTGGTTTCTCATCATGCATTCCGCAATACTCTGATTCCGATCATCACCATCCTTGGAAGTACACTTCCGAACCTGTTCGGTGGAGCGATGATCACAGAGACTTTGTTCCAGATTCCGGGAATTGGATATACCTCCTACCAGGCATTAACTCAGGGAGATATTCCGTTTACCATGTTCTATATGGTATTTCTGGCATTTCTGACATTAACCGGCAATCTGATCGCAGATATCCTGTACGCTGTGGCAGATCCAAGGGTACGAGTAAATTAGGAGGAAAAACATGAGTACAGATCCAACAAAGAAAAAAGACGATCATGTCAGTACCTCCAAGGCACTGGATGATGAACAGCGTGTAAAAGTCCTTTCACCAGGAATGCTTGTTGCAAAGCGTTTCTTCCGCAATAAACTGGCTGTGGCAGGACTTGTAATTCTGGTAGCGATGTTTTTGTTTTCATTTATAGGTGGTATGGTAAGCCCTTACAATGAAAGCCAGGTATTCCGTAAAACAGATCATGTATGGAAAGACTATGCGGGAGCTACCTATAATAAATCTTATATTTTTACAACAGCAAATGGTGCAGAATTTCCTGCGCAGGGACAGCAGAAATTTATTCTTGCTACAAACAAGGGAAATGATTCCTTTGAAGCAAATGATGTAACCTACGGATTGGAACAAAAAGGTGAAGATTACTGGGCAATTTATTCTTCAGAATCAGTAGCAACCGTTCTTACACTGAAAGGAAAATCTACTTATAAACAGGTTGGAAATACAGAAATAACAGATGAAATCAAAGAAGGCTATGAAGAGGCTGTGGCAAATGATGCCAATACCTTTGAAGTAGATGGAACTACCTATACAATTGAGAAGGCCGGACGTGAGAATCAGATCACAATTTCCGGCGAAGTTGCATTTGCAACCAAGAAAGTATTCAGCGCAGCAACGAATGATGCAGAGATGGGATTTGATTTCCAACAGGCAGCACTTGATGCAATTGAAGCAGGAGATGCTTCTTTTGAATACGATGGCGCAACCTATGAGCTGATTACAACAGAGAACGAGACATCCACAGAGGTTATAAAGGATGGCGAAGTTTATGCCACTGTTTCCAATCTTCTGGTATCTCCTCAGGCAAAGGGTGTGTTCCTTTCTCTTTCCTTTAAAGAAGCAGTAGAACAGGCAATTGCTGACAAAGCTTCTACATTTACAGCTGTTAATGAGGCTGGAGAAGAAGAAACCTATCAGCTTCAGACCAAGAATACACAGTATGTTATAAGAAGCCAGAAAGCAACTACTGTAAATGACACTTATTCCGGACCAAGCAAAAAGCACTGGTTAGGAACAGACGGAAACGGTATGGACATGCTGACCAGACTGATGTATGGCGGACGTATTTCCCTGATGATTGGTTTCGTTGTTATCATTATTGAAGGTATTATCGGTATTCTGATCGGTGGTGTGTCCGGTTATTTTGGAGGATGGGTAGATACCATTCTCATGCGTGTGGTTGATGTTGTAATCTGTATTCCGGCAATGCCGCTGTACATTATCATCGGTTCTGTCATGGATTATTACAAAATTGATCCGCGAATCCGAATTTATGCACTTTGTGCAATTCTTGGTATCGTAGGATGGCCGGGAATTGCCCGTATGGTTCGAGGACAGATTCTGTCTCTTCGTGAGCAGGAATTTATGGTTGCTACAGAAGCTACCGGTGTTCGTATTTCAAGACGTATTTTCCGTCACCTGATTCCGAACGTTATTCCACAGCTGATCGTTATTGCAACAATGGGACTTGGTGATGTTATCCTGATGGAGGCAACTCTCAGTTTCCTTGGAATCGGTGTTAAATTCCCATACGCTTCCTGGGGTAATATTGTAAATGCGGTAAATGATGTATACGTATTGACCAACTTCTGGTTCGTATGGATCCCGGCCGGATTCTTAATCCTGCTGACCGTTCTTGGATTTAACTTTGTGGGTGATGGTCTTCGTGATGCATTTGACCCGAAAATGAAACGGTAGGTGCGAATATGGCATTATTTGGTAAGAAAAACGCAAACTATATCTCAGCTAAGGAAACCAAAAGAATCTCCAAAGAGAATCGAAAGATCACCAATGAGATAGAGAAGAAGAGAAACAGAAAGAATATTCCGGAGTCAGAGTATATCACTACCATGAAGAATCCGGAAAACGTAGTTGAGTTTGACAATGTTCATACTTATTTCTTTACAGATATCGGAACTGTTAAAGCCGTTGATGGTGTAAGCTTTGAAATTCCCCAGGGAAAAACAGTTGGTGTTGTTGGAGAATCCGGTTGTGGAAAGTCTGTAACTAGCCTTTCCCTTATGCAGCTGGTACAGCGTCCTCAGGGACAGACTGTAGAAGGAGAAATCCGTTTTAATACCGGAGACAAGGTTTACAATATTGTAAATACTCCTACAAGTGAAATGCAGAAGCTTCGCGGAAATGAGCTTTCCATGATTTTCCAGGAGCCTATGACTGCACTGAACCCGGTATTCCGCATTGGAGAGCAGGTTGATGAGATCACCAAGCTTCACAATCCGGATATGAGCAAAGAGCAGGTAAAGGCCAGAACCATCGAAATGCTGAAGCTGGTTGGAATTGCCAACAGTGAGGGCGTTTATAAGATGTATCCTCATGAGCTTTCCGGTGGTATGCGTCAGCGTGTATGTATCGCAATCGGTCTTGCTTGTAATCCAAGACTGATCATTGCTGATGAGCCTACCACAGCTCTTGACGTTACCATTCAGGCGCAGATCCTGGATCTGATGCGTAACCTGAAGGATAAGATCAATTCTTCCATTATGCTGATCACTCATGACCTGGGGGTTATTGCAGAGATGGCAGATTATGTAGTTGTTATGTATGCTGGCCGTGTAGTTGAGAAGGGTACTGCAAGTGAGATCTTCAAGAACCCATCTCATCCATACACCATTGGACTTATGCGCTCCAAACCGGTTGTAGGCAAGAAGGTTGACAAGCTTTACAGTATTCCAGGTAAGGTTCCGAACCCTATTGATATGCCGGATTACTGTTATTTCCGTGACCGTTGTGAGCTTAGTTGTGACAAGTGTCAGGGAAGCTATCCAGGCGTGATCAAATTAAGTCCTACACATGAAGTAAGCTGTTACCGCTATGCAGACCGTCCGGAAGCAGGATGGCTGGCAAATGTTCATCCAGGGGAAGGGGGAAAAACTCATGAGTGAGAATAAGACAGCAGAAAATACAAAGAATCAGCAGTCCGATAACATTCTGGAGGTATCCCATCTTAAGAAATATTTCCCGATCAAGGGTGGAATGTTCGGTAAGCAGGTTGGAGCTGTAAAAGCAGTTGATGACGTTTCTTTCACATTAAAGAGAGGAACCACAATGGGTCTGGTTGGAGAGTCCGGATGTGGTAAATCTACCACAGGAAGAACCATCTTAAGACTGATTGAGAAAACAGACGGACAGGTTCTCTTCAACGGAAAAGATGTTTACGGTCTTTCCAATAGAGAAATGCGCGATATGCGTACCAAGATGCAGATCATTTTCCAGGATCCATATTCTTCCCTTTCCCCAAGACTGCCGGTTGGCGAGATCATCGGGGAAGCTGTAAGAGAGCATAACCTGGTTCCTAAGTCTGAATATGCAGATTATGTGACCAAGATCATGGATGACTGTGGACTTCAGTCTTATCATAAAGACCGTTATCCTCATGAGTTCTCTGGTGGACAGAGACAGCGTATCTGTATTGCGAGAGCACTTGCATTGAATCCGGAGTTCGTTGTGTGTGACGAGCCGGTTTCCGCGCTTGATGTTTCCGTACAGGCTCAGATCATTAACTTGTTAAAGGAACTTCAGGAGAAGAGAAATCTGACTTATCTGTTTATCTCTCATGATCTTTCCGTTGTAGAGCATATTTCCGATACCATCGGCGTTATGTATCTGGGAGGTCTTGTGGAGACTGGTACCACATCAGATATTTTTGCAAATCCTCTTCATCCGTACACAGAGGCTCTGTTCTCTGCAATTCCTATGCCGGATCCGGATCTGAAGAGAAACCGTATCATTCTGGAGGGAAATATTCCATCCCCTGCGAATCCGCCTAAGGGATGTAAGTTCCATACCAGATGCCGGAAGTGCATGGAGATTTGTAAGAATCAGGTGCCTGAGGTAAAAGATATGGGAAATGGGCATAAGGTGCGCTGCCATCTGTATGACTAAGAATAAAGCAGGCCAGGGATTACCTGGTCTGTTGCTATTTAGTGTGTTGAAAGTTGTTCAAGGCGGACGCATTCGGACAATGGTGATTGCTCACTCGCCGGCGCAACGCTCCAGCGAACTAACTGCTAACTGCGACTAAATCGTTCAGGAGAGCCTTCACGATTAAGTCTCCGTAAGCAGTGGATTTCGCCTACGCTAAAACCGCGCCTGAAATGGCTCGCTAGAGCAATCACCATTGCCCGAATGCTGTGTACTGGCTGGGACTTATTTGTTCATAGGAACTTTCGACAGAGGGGGAGTGATTGGTTTCCCGATACTTTCTTGGCAATGATAGATTGGCAAAAAACAATAAAGTTGCGGGATACCAACTACTTCACCCCACCCTCGTTGTTGTCGTTACTGTTTCTTTCTTCCCTTTCCAGTAACCAGCGATTTTGCAATGTATATTCGCAAGCCGCGCATTTTAGGAGCGGTTTTAGTGGAGGCGAGATCCATGACTTACGGAGACTTAGGCGCGAAGGCTCTCCTGAGCGTCTTAGTCGTAGTTAGTCATTAGCTTGCCGGAACGTTGCGACGCGCGGCGGTGAATATACATTGTGAAATCGCGTCCGGAATAACGACCAACACATTAAATAGCAAAACAGGAGGTTCTACATGGGAAAAAGAAAAAAAGAAGAATTGCCCGATTACACAGTAGCCAATATGGATGTGGATGGTATGCCCTGGAATTCCAGAAGACCATGGCAGATATTTCCTGGAGATCCATCCAGACGCAGAAAAGAATTTGATGTAAAAGTGCCGGAACCGGGAATGGAAAATGAAGTGACGGATAATCTGAGCGCTTTTCAGAATCCGCCGATGACGAAGGAAGAAAGAAGAGGAATCATCTGGCTTTCGCTAAAGGCGTCACTGACTGTGGGACTGATCTTTGGCGGTGCGGCATTTTTGTTTATTTTATTCTGTGTATTCGTGTGGCTTAAATAAAAAAAGAGAACAGCGGTTTTACCTGTGAAAGTGAGCATTTCACAGGTAGAGCCGCTGTTTTTTATTAGATATCATGAAACATTCCGATTTTATTCTTAATTTTTTGCATTTCGTTATCCGTTTCGATTACTGCCTGAGCCGAGCGGAGCAGTTCTTCACTGATCTCTGCATATCCTGGCAGGTCCTCGATTCCCTTCTTGTAGCGGAGCTGATGCTCCAATGTAGCCCAGAAGTCCATGCCGTTGGTACGGATCTGAAGTTCTACTCTCATAGGTGTTTTCCCCTTGGAGAAGAATACAGGAATCTCTACTATCATATGATAACTACGATAACCATTTGGCTTCGGATTCTTGATATAATCCTTGATTTTAATAACTTTAATATCATCCTGTCCGGCAATCAGATTGGCCACTGTATAAATATCGTCAATGAAAGCACAGACCACCCGGACACCAGCCACGTCATTTAATTGTTCCTGAATATTCTCCGCTGTAAAATCATATCCCAGCTTCTGCAGTTTCCGGTAAATGCTCTCCGGTTTCTTTATCCTTGTCTTAATAAAAGAAATAGGATTTCTCTTATACTCCACGGAAAATTCATCATCCAGAACCTCCAGCTTGGTCTGTACCTCCCGGATGGCACATCTATACATCATCATCAGATCATTAAACTTTGCTGCATTTTTGATAAAACGCTGCGGATCTGGCGTATCCAGCCAGGGCGCATTCTTTTCTACTTCGTTCATGGCAAATCCTTTCATTTTTAACATACAGATTATTCTGCATGAAGAATTTTATATAGTCTTATTATATAAGAAAAACGCTGTGGAAGCAACGGATAAACCCTTAGAAATATCCAGTGAAGGAAAAGAAAATATTGTTAAAAAACATATAAAATACCGCTGCCATATTTTACTGCGATTTTACTTTTAAAAGCTAGTGCATTTTACATCCAAACATTAAGATACAACTGTAATCGCGAGAGAGATAAAAACATTAGGACCGCGAAGAAAAGGAGAATTTAAAACTATGAAAAAAGGTTTAGCAGTAGCAATGGCGGCATTATTAGGAGTAGCAACAATGGGAACAACAGTTATGGCAGCAGCTTCCGGAGATATTACAATCTGTTCAAGAGAAGACGGATCCGGTACAAGAGGCGCATTTATCGAACTGTTTGGAATTGAAGAAAAAGATGCAGATGGAAATAAAGTAGACAATACAACTGAGGCAGCAAAGATCACAAACAGCACATCCGTTATGTTAAGCACAGTAGCTCAGGATGAGAACGCAATCGGATATGTATCCCTTGGCTCCCTGGATGACAGCGTAACAGCAGTAAAGATCGATGGTGCAGAGGCAACAGCAGAGAGCATCGAGTCTGGTGATTACAAGGTGGTTCGTCCATTCAATATTGCAACAAAAGATGATGTCAGCGAAGCAGCACAGGATTTCATCACATACATCATGAGCGCAGACGGACAGCAGATCATTGAAGACAACGGATACATCTCAGTAGGCGACAAACCTGCATATGAAGCAGCTGACGTAGAAGGAAAAGTTGTAGTAGCTGGATCCTCTTCTGTAACACCAGTTATGGAGAAACTTGCTGAAGGCTACAAGGCAGTAAATAACAAAGTTGATATTGAGGTTCAGCAGAGCGATTCTACAACTGGTATGACATCTGCAATCGACGGACTCTGCGATATCGGTATGGCATCCCGTGATTTGAAAGACAGCGAGCTTGAGGCTGGTCTTACCGCAACTGTTATCGCAAAAGATGGTATCGCTGTAATCGTAAACAACGACAGCGGTGTTGAGGAACTTACCAGTGAGCAGGTAAAAGATGTTTACACAGGCAACATCACAACCTGGGAAGACCTTACAAAATAATAAGAAATAAAGTTACTGTTCACAAAAAAACACCTTGCGGAACGCTATCAGTGAATAGTAAAGAAATAAAGTACCTTTACAGTTACGAAACATGAAACAGAAATAAGGAATCCTGCAAAGCCGGTCAAAAGCTTTGCAGGATCCAAATTTTCCGAATAAAAAAGGAACTTACTTTATATGAAATCGATCAATGAAACTGTAATGAAATTTGTATTCCTTGCAGCGGCCTGTACCTCCGTATTAGCCGTTGCATTAATCTGCATTTTCCTGTTTGCAAACGGAATACCGGCAATGGCGAAGATTGGTCTGCCAGATTTTCTGTTTGGAATGAAATGGAAGCCGTCCAATGGATTGTATGGAATTTTTCCATTCATTCTGGGAAGTATTTATGTAACAGCCGGGGCAATTGTGGTGGGAGTTCCAACAGCCCTTCTGCTTGCAATCTTCCTTGCATTTTATTGTCCGAAAAAGCTGTATGCACCATTAAAGGCAATGGTAAACCTCCTTGCAGGAATCCCATCTGTTGTATATGGATTTTTCGGTTTGACAGTGTTTGTCCCGTTGCTTCGACAGCTTACCGGTCATGATGGAAGTACGATGCTGACGGCTTCAGTGCTTCTTGGAATTATGATCCTTCCAACGGTAACCGGCGTTGCAGAACCAGCCTTAAAAAGTGTTCCCACAAGTTATTATGAAGGGGCACTGGCACTTGGAGCAACCCACGAAAAAAGTGTATTTGGCACTGTTTTTCCGGCTGCAAAATCAGGTGTATTAGCTGGTGTGGTTCTTGGAATCGGACGTGCCATTGGTGAGACGATGGCAGTGATCATGGTAGCTGGAAACCAGACCTGGATGCCACAGGGACTTTTCAAAGGACTTCGAACCATGACCGCAAATATTGTAATTGAAATGGGCTATGCAACCGATCTTCACAGAGAAGCGCTGATTGCTACAGGTGTTGTACTTTTTGTATTCATCCTGATCATCAACCTGTGTGTATCAGCTTTGAAAAGGAGAGCAGAAGATGAGTAAAAATAAATTATCCTATTGGAAAAATCATCCTGGTTCTGCCATCCTGAGGCTCCTGGTATGGTTATCTGCAATTATTACAGTGGCAGTTATGGCGTTTCTTGTTGGTTTTATTCTGATAAAAGGTGTTGGAAATCTGACACCAGACTTGTTTGCACTGGAATATAATTCTGACAATGCTTCTTTAATGCCGGCTCTGATCAACACCTTGATCATCACCCTGTTATCCCTGGTAATCGCTGTGCCATTTGGAATTTTTGCTGCGATTTACCTGGTTGAGTATGCGAAAAAGGGCAGCAAGCTGGTCAAGATCATCCGTATTACAACAGAAACCCTTCAGGGAATCCCATCCATTATCTTCGGTCTGTTCGGTCTTCTGTTTTTCAGTACCGCTCTCCATTGGGGATATTCCCTTCTGGCCGGTGCTATGACACTGGTGATTATGATCCTTCCGCTGATCATCCGTACTACAGAGGAGGCACTTATGGGTGTCCCGGATGCGTACAGAGAAGCTTCCTTTGGCCTTGGGGCAGGAAAGCTCCGCACTGTGTTTAAAGTGGTGCTTCCAAGTGCAATTCCTGGAATCCTTTCTGGTGTGGTACTTGCAACAGGACGTATTGTTGGTGAGACTGCAGCCCTGATTTATACTGCCGGTTCTGTGGCGAAGGTTCCATCCAGTCTGATGGGATCCGGACGTACCCTGGCAGTACATATGTATGTGCTTTCCAGTGAGGGACTTTACATGGATCAGGCTTATGCTACAGCAGTTATTCTGCTGATCTTCGTACTTGTACTGAACGGAGTGTCCGGTTTATGTGCAAAGCACTTAAGTAAAGCCACTAACGGTCAGTAAGTGCCATAGGTGTTGCTAATGTATGCAGTTGTGGCAGCGCAATAGGCGAGAAATAACTAACTTTCATATATGATAATATTGCCAGCAGGCGATACGTCAGTTTGATAAAAATTCACACTCAGCAGATTTGTTTAGAAAATGTAATAGAACTAAAAATTTCTGCAGCAAGGAGAATTATGGGTAAAATAGATGTAAAAAATATGGATCTGTATTACAGCAGCTTCCATGCCTTGAAAAATATTAATCTGGAGATTCCGGAAAAGAAGATTACCGCATTCATTGGTCCAAGCGGCTGCGGAAAATCCACATTACTGAAATCCTTAAACCGTATGAACGATCTTGTGGAAGGCTGTAAGATCACAGGCGATATTTGTCTGGACGGTGAGGATATTTATGGTGACATTGATGTAAACCTTCTTAGAAAACGTGTTGGAATGGTTTTCCAGAAACCAAATCCTTTTCCAATGAGCATTTATGATAACATTGCATATGGACCTCGTACTCATGGAATTCATTCCAAGGAAAAACTGGACGATATCGTAGAACGTGCTCTTCGAAATGCTTCTATCTGGGATGAGGTAAAGGACCGGTTAAAAAAGAGCGCCCTGGGTATGTCTGGCGGACAGCAGCAGAGACTTTGCATTGCAAGAGCTCTTGCAGTAGAGCCGGAGGTACTTCTTATGGATGAGCCTACCTCTGCACTTGATCCAATTTCCACATCCCACATTGAGGATCTGGCGCTGGAATTAAAAGACCGATACACCATCGTGATCGTAACTCACAACATGCAGCAGGCAGCCCGTATTTCTGACAAGACTGCATTTTTCCTGCTGGGTGAGATTATTGAATATAACGATACTACAGAACTGTTTTCCAGACCACAGAACAAGAAAACAGAAGAGTATATTACAGGGAGGTTTGGTTGATATGAGAGATGTGTATACCGCAAAGCTCTCCAGGCTTTCAGATGAGATCCTGGAAATGGGAAATCTGTGCGGTCAGGCCATCATGAAGACCTGTCAGCTTCTGGCAAGCGTGGAGATCCGTGAGGCTGCCACAAAGGAGATTGGAAGAATTGAGAAGGAGATTGACGACAAAGAACATAATATTGAGGCTCTGTGCATGCAGCTTCTTCTGAAACAGCAGCCGGTTGGTACTGATCTTCGCAAAATTTCCGCAGCACTTAAGATGGTAACAGATATGGAGCGAATCGGCGACCAGGCTACTGATATTGCGGAGATTCTGAACACAGGCAGCGTTCATGTGCCGGTAACAGCTATCCCACTTCAGGAAATGGCAGATTATGCCATGCATATGGTAAATGACAGCGTTACCGCTTATGTAGAGGGAAAAAGTGATCTGGCCAAAAAGGTGATCAGCAGTGATGATGTTCTGGATAACCTTTTCAATAAAGTAAGAAATGCGTTGGATCAGAACACCATGGGCTTTTCCAGTGACGAGGTTCTTGATCTTCTGATGATTTCCAAATACTATGAGCGAATCGGAGACCACGCCACCAATATCGGAGAGTGGGCAGAGTTTTCTGTAGACGGAATCCATAGAAACGGAGACAGCATCAGCGATCTGTTTAATCCGGATTCCTTATAATAAGATTGGAACAAAGACAGGGGCAAACATGTTTTGCCTCTTTTTGGCAGGAAAGTTACATATAAAAGAACCTTGTCTGACTGGCTAAAAGCATCGTATCAGACAAGGCTCTATGTTTTTCAGGAGAGGAATTCTTTCTTTTATTTTATCTTATTCGTAATTTTTATGTTTTTTAAAGAAATCCTTTGTTTCCTTTACGACTACACCGCTTAAAGCAAGCAGCGCGATCAGGTTCGGGAAGGCCATCAGGGCATTGAAGATATCTGCAATGTTCCAGACAGCAGCAACAGTCATGTACGGTCCGAAGAAGACGCAGATGATATATAACCAACGGTAAGTCTTTACGGCAGTCATGTTGCGGTTGAAAAGGTATTCCAGGCAGCGCTCACCGTAATAATCCCATCCAAGGATGGTTGTGAATGCGAAGAATACCAGGCACAGCATAAGAGCAAAGGAGGCAAACTGTGCAGGGAATGGAAGACCTTTCTGGAAAGCTGCAGTAGTAATTGCAACACCTTCAAGTCCTGTATTCCAGGTCTCAGTAATGACAATGGAAAGACCTGTCATGGTACAGATTACAATGGTATCAATAAAAGTACCGGTCATGGAAACAAGTCCCTGGCGAACCGGTTCCTTTGTCTGAGCGGCAGCTGCAGCAATCGGAGCGCTACCAAGACCAGACTCGTTTGAGAAAATACCGCGGGCAATACCTTTCTGCATTGCCACAACCATGGTTCCCATGGCACCGCCTGCAAGGGCACTTCCGTTGAAGGCTGTTTTTACAATTGTAGCGATGGCACCAGGAACTGCGGTAATATTTGTGATCACAATGATCAGTGCAAGTGCAACATAAAGAACCGCCATAAATGGAACGATGATCTGGGAAACTTTTGCAATACGCTGAATACCGCCAAGAACTACAAGTCCTACGCATAAGGTAAGAATCAAGCAGGCGATTACAGTTGCCCAGGAATATGTATTTCCAAAAAGGGAAACGGTGTGTACGGTATCCGGGTCAAAGAAGTTCTTTACTGCAGAAGCAATACCGTTTACCTGAGTAAAGGTACCAATTCCGAAAAGACCGACTCCGGCTCCAAAGAATGCAAAAATTTTCGCAAGCCATCTCCACTGTTTTCCCATACCATTCTCAATATAATAAAATGGTCCGCCAAGAACGTGTCCGTCCTTGTCGATGGTACGGTATTTGATGGCCAGAAGTCCTTCTGCATATTTGGTCGCCATTCCGAAGAATGCAGCAACGATCATCCAAAACAGGGCTCCGGGTCCGCCGGCAGCAATAGCAGTGGCAACACCTACGATGTTACCGGTTCCGATAGTTGCGGACAAAGCTGTGCAGAGCGCACCAAAGCTTGTGACTTCACCTTCGCCGCCTTCTTCATTTTTTACCATGAATTTCAGTGCTTTTCCCAGATGTCTTACCTGTAAAAAGCCTAACCGAACGGTTAAAAGGAATCCTGTGATCAGGATCAGAATGATTAACGGAAGTCCCCAGACTACTCCGTCAAACCAGGTGATAAAGT
>NZ_JBDGDM010000050.1:0-33064 GCF_040908885.1 Ruminococcus sp. RTP21358st1_G6_RTP21358_211008 | reverse complement strand
GCCCAGATAGCTCAGTTGGTAGAGCAGAGGACTGAAAATCCTCGTGTCGCTGGTTCGATTCCGGCTCTGGGCATTTTAAATGCCGAAGGTTGTTTAGAAAAAAACTTGGCGTTTAAGATGTGGAATATATGACAAATTTAATATGGAGCATTAGCTCAGTTGGTAGAGCACTTGACTTTTAATCAAGTTGTCCGGGGTTCGAATCCCCGATGCTTCACTTCAAGAAATGCCGGAAATCCTTTATTTATGAGGGTTTCCGGCATTTTTATATTTTCTTATAATTCTCAAATAACTCTAATTAATCAAAAGCATATGTCCCATTTGTATCCCATTGAAAATAAGATGTCTCAGATATGTCTCATATAATAGTAAAAATCCACGCTTTAATTTTGAAATTTTCTTAAGGCCAAAAATTTGATTACTGAGAAAATTAGTGATTTTAAAGCGTGGATTTTCATTATTTAGAAGTTATTTAGAGAGTTATAGGTTTATTGTTCACTGGTAATGTTCTGCAAGGTATTTTGTGAACGGAGTAAACAGTAATTATTATGGGCGCACGATAGTTCCTGCGCTTTCCATAATTTCTACAATTTCGTACATATTAGTAATGCCACCAACTGCCAGTTTTTCTTTTAAACCATAGAAATCAAGGCAGGTACCGCAGGTGAGAATCTTTACACCCTCGGCTTCCAAAGATTTCAGATCTTCCAGGGAATCGGAGTCTTCGCAGGTAAGGGATGCTCCGGAGTTGTAGCACAGAATGATCTCTGGGAGCTGATCCTGTTTGGTGAGAGCGAAAATGAAGGATTTCATAAGAATCTTTCCAAGCTGTTCTTCACCATTTCCCATGGTATTGGCGGAAAGGACGGCTACAAGACCATGTTTCTTGGAATCCGGGGTGCAGGCGGGAACGGCAGATTCAGCTGCTGGTGTTGAGGTTGTGCTGTTTTCCGGAATCTGGAAGGTTACGGTGAAATCTTTCTCTGTTTTTTTCTCAGAAGAGACTGTAAAGCCTTTGCTGTTGCCAAATTTGGTAAGGTTCTGGACGGCAATTTCATTGTCAACGAGAATGATAAGGGTACCGCCATTTGTCATTTCTTCGGATTCTTTCTTTGCGTTTACAACTGGGAGTGGGCAGGCCATTCCTCTTGCATCAAATGTTTTGGTTTCCATGTGTAATTTCTCCTACTATCTATATTGTATTTTTTTAATTGACATTTTTTAACAGACTCTATAATACAGCATATATTAAGTAATGGATACTCTGACACAGTAAATTTTTAATATATTGCGTAAGTAATGCTGAAAATTAATTTGTACTGCATTAGAGCCTGTTTAATAATTAAATTATACACTCATATATGCCCTCAGGATCCAGGTCTTGCTCCTGAAGTAGTTTCTCAAGGGCAGTGCGGCTTGTGGGGGGCGCACACCAGGAAAGTCCGCAGCTGGCAGAGATACTTCTTGGAACCGGAATCAGTCTTCCTGGAGCACCAGTGGCTTTGCAGGATTTCTCCATGGCGATGGCGTCGGTGGTGCAGCGAAAGGTGATGATTAAGCGTTTTTCCTGGGAAATCATGGGGTACCTCCTGATTGACCGCATATTTGGTCGTAAAAATTTTCTTGCTATTAAAGTGCGATATATGGTGCATTACAAACTTTCAGTAGAATAGGAAGTGGTTGTTATTTCACTGGGTTCTGATGAGAGTTCTCCGCAATCTGATTCATTTAAGGATGAAACTGCTCCCTGTTTCGGAGCCTCTTCAGCAGGTGTTACCAGATACCCATGCGAAACCGGTTCAATAGTCTGTTCCATTACCCTGTGAAGGAGATCCAGGCCGCCTGTTCCCTTGAAGGCTCCATAGAGAAAGTTGTTGGAGATTTCTTCGGTGATGGATTCCAGACCTTCCATGATCATGCCTTTGCCTGGTGTTTCGTACCAGCGGATGAGAATTTCATCTTCGGGCAGGAAGAAAATGTTGATTTTTCTTCGAACACATTCTTCAAGGAAGGTGAAGTCCAGCTTCAGGACGGCGGTTCCGTTTTCATCTGTAGTGAAATCTCCGGAGGCTGCAATCAGATAGCTTTCCTCGTGGAGGGTAAGCCAGGATTCTTTGAATTTTCCAAGTCCGGTCGGGATGCTGTGCCATTCGCCGGATTCCAGAAAGTTTACGGAGAAATTGCCTTTTTCACAGGCGAATGAAATCTTTTGCACACCTTCCGTCATATTATTGTGGAAAATCTGGATAAACAGCGGGAAAAGACCAATGCTCTGTGGAGAAAGTTCAAAAATTTTGCCATCAAGCTGTTGGGTGAACTGGTAAGGATTCGGTTCAGGAAGTCCTTTCACGTAATTCCAGGTATTCGGTCTGGTGTTAGTACTGTGGCGGAGCCCAGATGGATTTTTTTTCCAGCCGCCTTTTCGGAGGGCTGGAAGTGTCTGAGGCGCGTGAGTGCCGTTTTCAAGCTCGGCAGTCAGGCGGTTCAGGAGTGTCTGGGCACATGGGTTTTCAGGCAGAATATCTGCAGGATGAAAGTTGCGCGGAAAATGCTTGCGGATAATGTTCAGCATGACGCAGTTCTGGAAAAGTTCGTTATTTCCGGCGTTTGTGACGACTACCATGTTCATGTCAGGGTAAACGATTACATTCTGACCAAGCATTCCATTGAATTCAAAGCTGCCCGGGCGAGCTTCCATCCACAGCTGGTAGCCATAGCCGAAAGTACCTTCAATGCTTTCCTTATGCTTGGCGGTGGAGACTTCAACCCAGAATTCCGGGATAATCTGTTGACCGTTCCATTTACCTTTTTGTAGATAAAGCTGACCTAATTTTGCCATGTCTTCGGTGCAGAGGAAAAGTCCCCAGCCGCCTTTGGTAATGCCCTTAGGGCAGGTTTCCCAGAAATAGCGGGTGATTCCAAGGGGAGCGAAAAGCCGTGGTTCCAGATACTCGGTAAGTGACTGACCGGTGCGTTCCGTGACGATGGCGGACAGAACGTAGGTATTCAGGCTGTTGTACTGGAAATTTTCCCCGGGGGTGCCGCTGATGGAAGAATTCAGGTAGCTGGTGAGCCAGTCGTTTCCAGAGACGATCCCAGATTCGTTGAAAGTGACGCCGCTGGTCATTGTGAGAAGATTTTCTACAGTGACTTTAGGGCGGAAAATCTTGTTAAAGGTGTTCAGCTTTTTCTGAAAAATGTCGTAAATGTTCTCGTCCAGAGAAAGCTTGCCTTCCTCAACCAGAAGACCAATTGCCATGCCGGTGATGCTTTTGCACATGGAATGGGTCACGTGCCAGATCCGGCTGCGGTAGGGGGCAAAATTGGCCTCGCAGATGACCTTTCCATTTCGGAGAACCATGAAATGGTGCATGTCTGTATAGTGTGAAGTGTCCAGATCCCGCAGCAAGTCGGCCAGCATGTCAGAGGAAATACCCTGGCTCTCCGGCGTGGCGCGGGGAAATGGCTGCTCGTATGGTTTGTCAAATGGAAATTTAGGCTTTTGCGGGAAGAAATCTACCCGGCTGGCTCCGTCCGTTTTTCCCAGAATAATGTTTGTAATCAGTTCTGCAACTGCAATCTGTTCTTTTGCCATAAGGTGCTCCTTTCTTTGGGAAAGCGGTAAAAGTTGTTGTTAGGGTTATTGTAGCAGTGGGGGACAAGTGTGTCAATAAGGGGTGAAATGGGGAAAATTTATAAAAAATGGTTCTATGGGTTGTATTGGCAGACATAAATATTACTAGTACATCGAAAATTAAGTATCTGCTATATTGACGCAGCAGATGAAAAATCAGACAAGTCAATATGGCAGTTACTTAATATTTGATGTACTAGACCCTGCACAATCACGAAAAGTGCGCAGTTCGCAGAGGAGTTTTTTCAAACATATTCTGGCGGCTGTTTGCTGTGAGCTGTCCGTGCAGTCTGCCGGAGGCAGAAAAAGTGCCCGAAATGGTACAAAGTTAATTGCATTAGGAGACAGCAGCGGTGATAAGCTTTTGGATTTTGGACAGGCATGACAAGAAGGAGGGCCTTTATGAGATTATTGAAAAAATATTTCAACCGGGAAAATAAATTCAGTTTGAAAGAATGTTTCAATATGGTGATGACCGTGGTGACTTGTTTTTTCATGGGAGTGATGAGTGAAAATAGACGGGGTATGCAGGGAATAAAGGGACTGATTGATGGAATCGGCGGACTGGCTGTAAGGATGAATGGATGGCTGAGTGTGGTGACTGGCTGGGAGCTGGGCGCGCATGAAGCTTATGAGATATATGAAAAAGGTATAGTGGGAAGATTTTTCCAGGGAAAGATGCTGGAAGGAATAGATGTGGTGAAGCGTGGACAGGCTTTAGTGGAAAGGGCTGGGCTGCGAGGAAGAAGGGGAAATCGGATACGGGATGTTTCACATGAGAAGGGACTGCCTTGCATGGAACGATGGGTGTGCAGAGGCAGTCCGTAGGGGCATAATCGGTTGATTTAATGTAACTGTGAACTATGTTCACGAAAACATCTCGCGGTATAGTATCTGCGGAAAAGTTACATTAATTGTTAAAATGAACTGTAATCGGACAGATTTCGCTGTTGGTGCCGACTCTCATGTTCGGACCCCAGATCCCGGCCCCGGAAGTGACAATGTTGTGCATAGTTCCTTTTCGAAGGTAGCCACAGGAATTTTCCCAGAATAGATGGATAATCAGGTTTCCGGGGAAAATCTGGCCGTCATGGGTGTGACCACAAAGGTCAAGGTCAACACCGGCAGCAGCTGTCTCGTCTAATTCTTTTGGCTGATGGTCAATAAAAATAATTGGTTTGTTCTGATCCAGCGATTCGGTAAGCTGGGATGGAGTGGCTCTGGAGCCTTCTACTTTTTCACAGCGGGAGGCATCCCGGCGGCCGACAATATAAAATTTGTTGTCGATCAGAACAGCTTCATCGTCTAGCAGGTGGATTCCTGCGTCTGTAAGAAATTCTTCCATTCTGGGATCATTGTAGTTATCTTCTGTTCCGTTGAAGGTGAAACCTGCCAGAATTGGTTCGTTCAGGTCGTGATTGCCCCAGCAGGCATAAACTCCATATTTGGACTTAATTCCTTTTAAAATTTCTTTTAATTCATCTGGCTTGGAAATGGCGTCATATTCATTATCAAAAATATCACCTGCGATACAGACCACATCTGGATTTTCAGCATTGATCTTTTTCACAATTCGTTTTGCCTGGGCGGTTCCCATGCTGTAGCCGAAATGGGTATCAGCGAGAAGGACTATTTTCAGGGAATCCATGCCGTCAACTGTTTTTTCAACGTTTATCTCATAAGGTGTAGTTTTCACATGGGTTACATGAAGGATTCCGTAAACACTGAGGCTGATGATCAGTATGGTGCAGATCAGGCCTGTGATGACGAAAGTGCTGCGGTGCCCGATAAACGGGGCATGGAATATGTATTTCAGTATCAGACGGCCAAAATCAACGACAGCGATTACCAGCAGAATATAGATGAAAGTTCCGAGAAAATAGTTACCTGTA
The DNA here is from genome assembly GCF_040908885.1 of Ruminococcus sp. RTP21358st1_G6_RTP21358_211008. Lineage (NCBI taxonomy): Bacteria > Bacillati > Bacillota > Clostridia > Eubacteriales > Oscillospiraceae > Ruminococcus > Ruminococcus sp. RTP21358st1_G6_RTP21358_211008. The sequence continues at coordinate 27,538 of NZ_JBDGDM010000050.1, read as the reverse complement.
TGCTTGAGAATACGGTGCAGGTTGGCCGGCTTTTTGATGAGAAAGCCGGTGAGCAGGGCTGTTGCTAATATTATGTAAACTCCTATAAAGGAAGCGCGAAATGCCATTGTCTGAAAAAGTCTGTGACAGGCGCCCATCCATCGTATCATCCAACGGACAACGTATGCATTGATCAGGATGTATAGGGGTGCGAGAAAGAGTGCGGCCATGAAAAACCTCCGTTATATTTACTTTGAAAATTAGCAGTTACACGCTTTGTTACCGTGTCTGCGCAACAATGGGTACAGTATACTACGGTTAATAAGTTTTTGCAATTGTGCATATAATAAGGAGAAATGAGATAGACAGGAGAGCTGTTGCTTATGCGGGCAAAGCGAGAAAGATTCCTGAAACCTGGAACATCAGGTATGCCAATTATTTTTAAGCAATGGCAAAGGGCAGGAAATATATGAGAAAATGGTTTCGGAGCTTTTATTCTTCAGGGCTGTTTATTCCATTCATTTTATTACTACCGTATATGTGTACAATTGCCTTGAATGGGGCTGATAAAGCACTTTTACTGCATTCTCCGGGGGTGGAGGATATGGTTCCGCTGATGTTGATGGTACAGATGAAAGGGGATTATGCGGAGGAAGCGGTGAAAGCTCAGGCGGTGATTGCAAGGTCGGAGGTGTACAGGCGGCTGGAGGAGGGGGAAAGTGAAGGAGAAATTCTGGATGAAGTAAGTGAAAGTATCGCAGGGAAAAACAGGGAAAGAAGAGTTGAGCAAATGACAGCTGCGACAGAAGATGAAGAGGTGTTATCCTTCCGAATAGCAGAATTAAATAGTGGCAGGAGTTTTGTTGTTGGGTATGGAGGTGTCTGGAAATTACTGAGTGCGGTGGATAAGCTGCAGCAGTATGGAGCAGCGGCAGAGGCAACAGTCGGGCAGGTTCTTACATATAATGGAAAGCTGAAATTAGTTCCCTATCATGAGATCAGCAGCGGTAAAACCAGGGATGGGAAAGAGGTTTTTCACAGTGCAGATTATGGCTATCTGAAATCAGTGGAAAGTAGTCAGGACAGGGAGGCACCAGATTATGTAAACAGTACATATGTGCCTGCCAGTCAGCTTCCTGCGAAGCTGGTGGTCAAAAAGCGAGATAGTGCCGGTTATGTGACTGCGCTGACAGCTGATGGAAACTGGCTTGAGGGTGAGACTTTTCGCCAGGGCATGCATCTGGCTTCCGCAGATTTTTCAGTGCAGAAAGTAGGAAAAATGGTGCGCTTTTTATGCAAAGGAAAAGGACATGGAATTGGATTTTCCCAGTATGGGGGGAATGAGATGGCGAAGAAAGGGAGTAGCTGGGAGGAGATATTGGAGACATATTTTCCGGAGATGGAGGTTGAGGCAGTGATGGAGATGGAGAGGTGAAAAATGTTGCTGAAAATCGAAAAATTACTTTTATTATAAAAGTTTTATAAAACCCCTTGAATTTTTCAAAAAAAGTGTTATAGTATAACACATACTTGATGACATAGTAATTAAAACTACATGATAAAGTTTGCAAAAACATTGCAGCTCAGGGATCAAACTGATTGCTTGCAAAGTTGCTTTGGAAAAGTTCTAGGAGGTGCTATCATGAAATTTAAATTAAAAGATCCGGGAAGTGCGATTACACATGGGATTGCTTTTCTTCTGGCAGCAGTGGGAGCAGCGCCTTTATTGATTCGCTCGTCAGAGTGGAGCGATCATATTCATATTGTGGCACTGGGAGTGTTTATTCTTACGATGATGCTGCTTTATGCGGCAAGTACTCTTTATCATTCCGTTGATTCTACGGCGAAGGTGAACCGCAGACTGAAGAAGCTGGATCATATGATGATCTTTGTAATGATCGCTGGAAGCTATACGCCGGTGTGCCTGATTGTTCTTCATAACAAGATTGGATATATACTTTGCGCACTTGTGTGGGCGACAGCAATTCTGGGAATTGTATTTAAGGCATTCTGGGTGACTTGTCCGAAATGGATTTCTTCTGTGCTGTATATTGGAATGGGCTGGTTGTGTGTGCTTGCGTTCATGCCAATTATTCATGCATTGCCTAAGGCTGGATTTGGCTGGCTGCTGGCGGGGGGAATTATTTATACGATTGGCGGTGTGATCTATGCACTGAAGCTTCCCATCTTTAATGCGAAACATAAGAATTTTGGGTCACATGAGATTTTCCACGTATTTATTATGCTGGGAAGCGCGTGTCATTTTATTGTGATGTATTGTTTTGTGGCGAATATGCCGATTTGATGATATGGTAAGGTAAAATATTTTAGACAAGTTTTTTAATAACTTTTAATATTTAGAGGGAACTGTGACCTCCTTTAAAATTCCATCAGGGCTAATTTTTTCGCCCGGGTTAATTGTTTGATTGCATATTCCCGGCTCATGGCTTCTTCTTTGGTGGCGTAGCCTTCGTAGTAGACAAGAGTTACCGGACGTTTGGTTTTGGTGTATTTGGCTCCGTTTTTGCCGCTGTTGTGGGCTTTCAGGCGCTTTTCCAGACAGTTTGTCCATCCGGTGTAAAGAGTACCGTCGGCACACTGGACGATGTAGGTGTAATTCATGGGGCTCCTTTTTGGGTTGTAAGGTGAAAGTTCTTAATGTTTTACTATGAAAGTCCCGGACGGCAGCCAAGAATGAGCCATGCTTGCATGAGCGAATTATTGGATATCGGACGGGCTAGAGCGTATGAGTAAGTAGGGTGATAGCCCGGATTACGAATGCGGTCGGCAGCTGTGGGAGCGCTATAGGCGCGGAACAGCTGACTTTCATATATGGTGATGTCGCCGACAGGCGACATGTCCGTTTAGGAATTAAATAAATATTTATGTAAAGGAGTATCGTCATGCTGTTAACTGGCTGACAATGCTCCTTATTTTTATAAAAAGCAATCGGTAAGCTGGTATATTATTTGCAGTCCTAAAGAATACTAGAACCTTTTTCAAACATGCTCTAGAGCGTGTCAGAATGGTTGCTATGGCGGGTCCCGGGCTCTTAGCTGCCTGGAAGGACTGGAAAAAAGCAGGTAGGATTTAGGTACCGACTGCGGATTTTCCCACCTGCTTTATTATACGTTGTTTTTTTACTTTTGTGAATGTTGATATTTCATGGAGTGAATTTTTTTACGGCAGATACGTGATCGGGTCGATTGGTTCACCGTCTTTTTTCATGGCGAAGTACAGGTTACTGCCTTCTTCGCTGTAATAAATGGTAGGAGCTGCGACATAGCCTATGATGGAACCTTTAGTGACGGTATCGCCTTCAGCAACGTCCAGATCAGTAAGCTGACCATAGATTGCCTGGTAGCCGTTTCCAAGCTCCATGGTGACGGTAGTGCCAGTCTGGGCATTATTTTCAATAGAATATACGGTTCCGTTTACTGCGGAAACTACAGGTGCACCTTCCACTGCCTGTACGGAAATCGCAGGGCTCAGTTTATACTGATCCAGAGTTGGAAAGTAAACGCTCTGATCCATGCTGTAATCAATGAGAACATGTCCGTTTACCGGCCACTCCATTAATGTATCTTCCGAGAAGTTGATTTCCGGTCCTTTGTGCAGGGAGACCTGAGCGTTTACGCTGGTGCTTTCTCCAATGTCAGCGGAGCTGGAAATATCAGCAGTATCGTTAATGTCAGCAGAGTTGGTTAAGTCCACGGTATTGTCAAGGCTTGCCATGTCTGTTGCGGATGAATTATCTGATTCGTTTATCAAAGACTCACTGTCGAGGATTCCGGTATCGGAAATTCCGTCCAGATCTGCTTCTACCATGTTAGTACCTGCTTCTGCAAGGGAAGAATCATCCGTGGAACTGTCTCCATCTGTTTTGGCAGTGTCACTTTCCTTGGTGCTTTCCAATGGAAGCACTTCCTGAATATGTTCTGGTTTGTTTGCAACCTGGTAAGCGGTCACTCCGAGAACTGCCATAACTGCAAGGAGAGCGCCGTTGAAAATAAATTTTGCTGTTCTGTTTTTCCTCATATTCTTTTCACCTCTACATACATTCTGTTCACAGCTGTTGTACCTGTCTGTATTTATAGGGTGTCCAGAAAATTGGAGGTTATTCATTAATTCATGAAAATGAGAAAATTTAAATTGGTGGCACTTATATAAGCGGCATGGTATAATAGGGGAAAACATGTGCGGTGCTGTGAAAAATAAATGATGTCGGCAGCTGTGGGAGCGCCATAGGCGCGGAACAGCTGACTTTCATATATGGTGATGTCGCCGACAGGCGACATGTCCGTTAAAAAATAATTTACAGGGGGTAACTTGTGGTGAAGATTACAGAGGAGCTTTTGCAGAAAGCTGATCAGATTCCGAATTTCTCAGATGGAGTCATTATGCCGGATGGGGATTACAGATTGATTGAGGAGAAGGGCCATCTTCAGACCATGATGGCGCTTTTGCCATATCCGGAGAAGGAGATTTGGAAGATGATCCCGGAGAATGATTCGGCACTGTTCTGGATGATCGAGAAGACAGGATGTGTGCTTACAGATTATAATTCAACTGTGGGTATGGTGATGACGCGGTCGCAGAAGGAGGTTTTTGATGCACTGGTTGCCCGTGGGATTATTTCGCCGGAGTATTTTGATATTACCAGGCAGAGGCAGAAGATGCGGGATCAGGGCAAGCAGGGTAGCACTGTATCTGAAGAGAAAACAGAACAGGATTGTTGAGGTATATAAATTCGAAAACTGCTGTACCATTTAATGGACTTTGAAGAGGGGCTAAATGGATACAGCAGTTTTTTAGTTTCTGTTCACTGGCAGATTGCGGGAATGATTTTTCAAACAGGCTCTATCGAGACGTTGACTGCAGCGATAACAAAATTATTGTTCCATCTGCCGTCCAAGAAACCCGGCAGCAGTCTGCGCCAGAAGCTTTTCGCTGGCACCGGGAATGTCTTTGTCGGTTTTTCCCATGAGGATGACACTGCCAATAGCATCTCCGGCGGCTATGATGGGCTGGATGACCTGGGATGTGGATGGAGCTGGCTGTTCATCCACCACAGGGACTTTGCCACGGTCTTTGGCACTAAGACATTTGGCTTCTCTGTCATTGATAACAGCTTCCAGCTGGCTGCTGATCAATTTTCCAATGAATTCCTTACTTCCCGGACCGGCAGCAGCTACTACCTGGTCGTGGTCGGTGATGCAGGAAAGCATGCCGGTGGAATGGGAGAGGGACTCGGCGTATTCTTTTGCAAAAAGGCTAAGCTCTCCGATTGGGGAGTATTTTTTCAGAATGATTTCACCTTCACGGTCGGTGAAAATTTCAAGTGGGGTACCTTCTTTGATTCGCAGGGTCCGACGGATTTCTTTTGGGATGACCACCCGGCCCAGATCATCTATTCTTCTTACGATTCCTGTGGCTTTCATTTATCTGTTCCTCCTGTACTTTATGATGCAATTGTGGGAAACAATTGACTTTTTTAAACACACTATAGAGCTTGTTTGTTTTGTGGGTTTCCATATTTTGTAGTGTATGGATAGTATGTGAAAATATGGGGGAATTATGCGCACGAGATGAGGTAATTTTTTTGCTCGTGACAATAAGAAGGTATCATATTTAACAGTTTTTGAAAGGCAATTAGGCGAGTATGATTGGTTTACATAACAAAAAAATCTTATGAGTTGCCGGCCAGGTTGTGAACGCTACTTCTTGTGCTTGTCACAAGAAGGTTCGTCTTTTTGTGCATCGCAAAGCGCATTACTGTGAATGGAGTGAGCAGTAACGAACGGTGTTACTGTTCACTGGTAGCATTCCGCGAGGCGTTTTTTGTGAACAAAGTTCACAGAAAACCCGAGAATTGCGGCGCGAAATCATGCGAATGCATGATTTCTGTGCATCGCGAAGCGCGTTACTGTGAACGGAGTGAACAGTAACCGAACGGTAATTTCGGAGAAAATTCATGCAAATTATGTATGGTTTACATATGGAAATTATGATAAAATATATTTATGAAGAAAAAAAAGCTTGTTTTTTTAGCGTTTGCAACCATTGCGATTGCATTATTGCTTGAAGCCGGAATTTTAAAGTATGTCAATGACAGTAATACATACAGGATGTCAAAAATACTGCTGGATCGTGTTATCACCGTGCTCAATAAAAATGATGATAGTGAAAATGGACTCATCGAATCGCTAAAGGACGATTATATAGTAAGAGCAAAGGCTGTATCCTATATTATAGATGCAAAACCACAGGTGGAATATGATGTAGAAGAATTGCAGAAAATAGCAGATTTGATATTAGTAGACGAAATTCATCTGTTTGATAAAAACGGATATATCTACAGTGGTACTTTGCCTAAATACTATGGCTTCAGTTTTGACTCCGGAGAGCAGATGGAATATTTTAAGCCTATGCTTACAGATAAAAAGCTTACCATGTGTCAGGATGTTACTCCGAATACCGCTGAAGGAAAGGAACTGATGTATGCCATTACATGGAACGAAGCCGGTACCAGAATGATCCAGATCGGCATCGAACCAAAGCGTCTGCTTAAAGAACTAAAGCAAAACGAAATCTCCGCTGTAGTAAGTGATATGCCTGTTTATAAGGGAATCGAAATTTTCGTGGCAGACTCCCAGAACAAAATTGTAAAAGGTGCTACGGATTCCAGACAGATAGGCGTGAAACTGGAAGGGCTTGTTGTATCATCTGATAAAAAAAGCGGCGAGACAGATGTCCGACTCATAAGGATAGGTGGAAAACGCTGCAAATGTTTACTCAGTCAGTATGATGACTATATTGTAGCTGTAACTATAGACAGTTCCTTTTATCGGCAAGGAAATATTTTTGCGGTTCTCATAGTTGGCGTGTATCTTGTATTGGCTTCCTGCTGTATGTTCTACATGCTTTCAAGAGTTATGAAAGAAAAATATGAAAAAGAAAAACTGCTGTACATATCAAACACAGATGAACTTACAAGATGTTTTAACCGACATGCATACGAAGAAAGGATAAACAACCTTGATCTCCGCGAGGAATGGATATATATTTCCATGGATCTTAATAACCTAAAACATACAAATGATTCTCTTGGACATGCTGCAGGCGATGAACTTATATGTGCAGCGGCCAATTGTATGAGGGAAAGTTTTGGAAAGTATGGAAATGTCTACAGAATCGGAGGAGATGAGTTTGTTGTGATCATCACCGGAAATACAAAGGAATTTCAAAGCATAATAGAAAGCTTTGACCGGCGTGTTGCACAATGGCATGGGAAACTGGTGGATTCTATGACAATCTCATGGGGATATGTTTTCAGTTCTGAGAAAGAATGGGATAACATCTATGACATTGCCAAAGAAGCAGATGAAAGAATGTATAAGAACAAGGAACGCTATTACCAGGAAAGCAAAATAGTCAGACGAAGGTAACAGATTGCGTTTTCCTTATATTTTCAAATATTCTAAATACAACAGAGTTGATTGAAATTCTTTTGGAATAACAAGAACCAGGATGAGACTTGTGCTCAGCCTGGTTCTTAGATTTTTTCGCTTTTTATTCCTGACCGCCCCAGAAATCCACGGGCTCGTAGTCCTGTAATTTCGCAAGGAACCCCTTCTGCTGAAGTTCTTCCTGAATGGCATCCAGAATTTCTTCGCTTTCGGCGTCGATGGTGTGATAGTGGTAGCCGGAGGTTACATTTTTCAGAAGGCTGGATTTGCCAGTGCTGATTTCCTCCATGTAGGCGCGGATGTCGCGGCGGGATTTGATTCCCATGTCAGCTTTCAGCACGCCGTAGACCTTGTGGTAGACGAATACGTCGCGGATCTGTCCGCCGGCGTCTACGATAGTGCTTAATTCCTCTTCGACCTGGTCATCAGTGTGATAAACCTTGAAAACTCTGGAATATTTCCTGTCCTCCTGGAGCAGATAGCCTTTGTTGGTGGAAAAAATGGTGGCTCCGTTGGCACGCAGGAGAGAAATATCCTGGACAATAATCTGGCGGCTTACATTTAATTCCTTAGATAAGGTACCGCCGGAAACGGGATTATTGCTGGAAGATAGGATATTCAGAAGTTGTTTTCGTCTTTTTTCACCTTTCATTTTTTATCTCCTGTCTGCTGGTTTGTGATGAAAGTTACCTGTTACCGTGTAGAGCCTTTGTCAAACACGTTTTGGGACGTGTTGATGGCGGGAAACAGATGACTTCCATTCTGATAATTGCTGTCGGTGGGGGAGTTCAGCCGAATAGGGCTTACTCCACCGGATGTAGATTTTTCATTGATAAATCCATAATAGGAGCGGAATGTGTAAGTGCTCCGCTTGATACATAATTTACACCCAAACCAGTGAGTCTGGCAATATTTTCTTTTGTTACATTTCCGGAAACTTCAATTTCGGCACGTCCGGCAATGTAGTCGATGGATTCTTTCAGCTGTTCAGTGGTCATATTATCCAGCATGATAATGTCCGCACCAGCTTCTACTGCCTCTTTTACCATATCCAGATTTTCTACCTCTATTTCAATTTTGCGGACAAAAGGAGCGTAGGCTTTTGCCATGGAGATGGCCTGTTTTACACCTCCTGCGGCACCGATGTGATTGTCCTTGAGAAGAACGCCGTCGGAAAGATTATAGCGGTGGTTATTGCCGCCGCCTACGCGAACGGAATATTTCTCGAAAATACGGTTGTTCGGGGTGGTTTTTCTGGTGTCCAGAAGCTTGATCCCGGTTCCCTCAAGAAGAGCTGCAACCTGGCTGGTGTAGGTGGCGATTCCGCTCATTCTCTGGAGATAGTTAAGGGCGGTTCTTTCCCCGCAAAGGAGCACACGGATATCTCCGTAAATTTTTCCCACAAGCTGTTTATTTTCTACATGGTCTCCGTCTTTTACATAGAATTCAGCTCTGGTGGATGAATCCAGAAGTGTGAAAACACGCTCAAAAACCTGGAGTCCGCAGATGATTCCATCTTCTTTGCAGATAAGATCTACAACGCCTGGAGTGGAATCTGGCATTACGCTGTTGGTGGATACGTCTTCGCTTGTGATATCTTCTTTTAATGCGCTTAAAATGAACGGATCAACATTTAATCCGAGAGTTACCTGATCATACATATAAAAATTCCTTTCTGCCTTCTGGATTTTGGCCAAGGGTGATGGCCTGTGTGGCAAGATGGTGATAAGTTTCGGCCAGGGTCTGAATGTCCTGGTATGGGGTGAAGTCTACGTGGGAAGCAAGGTAATCAGCAATTTCACTGGCATTCTGAGGTAAAGCTTTCTTAAGATCATGCTCTGCCATATCCTGCGCTGCCCGTCTTGCGAAAACAAGGCTTTCCAGCAGGGAGTTGCTTGCCAGGCGATTTTTGCCATGGACACCGTTGCAGGCAGCTTCTCCTACTACATAGAGATTTTCCATGGAAGAACGGCTCTGATAGTCCACTTTTACGCCGCCCATGAAATAATGCTGTGCCGGAACAACCGGGATACATTCCTTGAAAACATCATAGCCCATTTCCCTGCAGTGCTCAACAATGTTTGGAAAATGGTGGCGAAGAGTTTCTACCGGGATGGTGCGCAGGTCTTCCCAGACAAAGTCGGTGTCGTCTTTTGCCATCTGTTCGTGAATTTTCTGGGAAAGAAGATCACGAGGCAGCAGCTCGTTTACGAAACGGTTCATGTTTTTGTCGTAAAGTCTGGCACCTTCGCCACGGACAGATTCGGAAATCAGAAAGCTGCGGTCTTCCGGATGTTTGGTGTAGAAGGTGGTAGGGTGGATCTGCACGTAATCCGGGTTCTGCAGTTCAATATTATGCTTACCTGCAATAGCAAGTGCGTCGCCGGTAAGGTGGCGGAAGTTGGTGGAATGTCTGTAAAGTCCACCTACCCCTCCGCTGGCCAGAACGGTATAGGTTGCAGTAACGGTGTCAAGGGAACCATCTGGACGGCGGATCACAGCGCCGTAGCAGTGGTTGTCTTTTTCCAGAATATCAACCAGGGTGGTGTATTCCAGAAGTTCTACATTGGAAAGCTTCTGGACTTCGCGGAGCAGGGTGCTGGTGATCTCTTTTCCGGTTACATCCTCGTGGAAAATAATACGGTTGGTGGAATGGGCGCCTTCTTTGGTGTAGGCAAGGCTGCCGTCTTCGTTTCGCTCGAACTGGGCACCGTAAGAAACAAGATCCCTGACAACCTCCGGGGAGGTTTTGATCATGATCTCTACGGATTTTTTGTCATTTTCGTAGTGTCCGGCTTTCATGGTGTCTTCGAAAAAGCTGTCATAGTCGGACTGTTCTTTCAGCATGCACATGCCGCCCTGGGCGAGAAAGGAATCGTTACTGGTAAGGTCGGACTTGGTGATGACGGTGATTTTTTTGTCGCGGGGAAGCTGGAGGGCACAGTAAAGACCGGAGCAGCCGCTTCCTGCGATGAGGATATCTGTTTTCATAATTGATGGTCCTTTTTTCGTGGATAAATTTGGTGTACAGAGAAATTTTGCAAAAATAATCTGAAGCGCAGGCTTATAAAATTTCTCTGTGAATGATTGCAATTGTGCGCGCGGATTCAAATTTTCCGAACGACATGCCCTGTAGTATATCACTAAACTTTACAATTGACAAGATAGCTGTAAACTTTTTTATTGACAGTGAGGACGGCAGGTAATATAATCCTAAGAAAATGTCCGAAAAGAGTGGAGCTATTAGCAGCCAATGAGGGTAAGAAGATATTTAAGAACACATTCGGGTATACATGGAAAATTAAAGTTCCGGAATAAATGAAAACACAGGAGTGAAAAACGATTATGATGACAACAAGACAGCTGCAGGATGAAATTCTGCGTTTAAAGAAGGAAAAAGATATCTGCATTCTGGCGCATGCATACCAGAGCCATGAGATTCTGGAGGTAGCAGATTACACAGGTGATTCTTATGGACTGAGCCAGCAGGCGGCTAAGGCTCCGCAGAAGAACGTGCTGATGTGTGGTGTAAGATTTATGGCAGAAACAGTAAAAATTCTTTCTCCGGAGAAAAAGGTTTACCTTTCCAATAGCGGCGCAGGATGTCCAATGGCAGAGCAGCTGGATGTGGAGATGCTTTCCGCACTGAAAGAGTCCAATCCGGACTACACAGTTGTGGCTTATATTAATACCACTTCCGAACTGAAAACAATCTGTGATGTGTGCGTAACTTCTTCTTCTGCGTTGAAGATTGTGAACAATATCGACAATGACAAGATCCTGTTTATCCCGGACTGCAACCTTGGCGCATGGGTGGAGAAGCAGGTTACGCAAAAAACGTTCAAGTTCGTTCACGGGGGATGTCCAACTCATCTTAGAATGTCTGTAAGAGATGTGAAAAAAGCCAGAGCCGCTCATCCGGAAGCGAAGTTACTGGTTCATCCAGAGTGTCTGCCAGAGGTTTCTGCAATGGCAGATTATATTGGAAGTACTACCGGAATTATGAAATATGCCGAGGAAAGCGATGCTAAAGAATTTATTATCGGCACCGAGAACAGCATTGTCCAGCATCTCCAGTACGAGTGCCCGGACAAGAAATTTTATCCGCTGTCAAAGGACTGCGTATGCCACAATATGAAACTGACTACATTGATGGATGTTTATAATTGCGTCTGCGGTCAGGGCGGAGAAGAGATCAAGCTGGATGAGAATGTGAGAGTGAAGGCGAAGGCTTGTATTGATACGATGTTGACGATGGGGGAATAGAAAATTTATCTTTTAAGATAAGCAGAAATTAGAGACAATTACTAATTGTAAAAAAAAGAATACAACTGATATAATTATATTTGGGTGCTACCATAACGGTAGGCGGTTAGTCCTTCGGCAGAGGGACTGTGACCCTCTGATTACATAGAAACCCGGAAGGGAATCAAACGGAAAGGAGGGCTAAGCCAATGAGTATTTTGGACTTTATTGCAGTAATGAGTTTTGGCATTACTTGCTTTTGTGCCGGATACACATTCGGCAAAGATACTAATAAGCCACAAAAATAGCCGCCCCGGTCCGAGAAACTGAGCGACTACTTTGTGTATACATAAAATCGGACTAACCGTCTATCAGTAGCACCTTTTTTATACTAATTATATTATCATGCTTTAAATAGAATGTCAAAAAATTTTACAGGAAATATTTATGGCAAAAGCAAAAGAGTTACTGTTCACTCCGTTTACAGTAACACGCTTCGCGATGCACAGAAATCATGCTTTGCATGATTTCGCGCCGCAACTCTCGGGTTTTCTGTGAACTTTGTTCACAAAAAACACCTCGCGGAATGTTACCAGTGAACAGTAACGCAAAAGACTATAGTTACAGGAAACTTGTAAAAAAGAACTGTCAAAATGGAAAAATAACCTAAAAATGAAGGAAATAATTGGTAGTAATTACATATTGCAAATAGAGTATGGTGAGATATATTATAAGCACATCAGATGAATTCTACAATAAAAAAGAAATATCTGCTAAAAAATGGAGCTTATCTGTTGAAAATAAAAAAATGGTATGATGAATTTGACATATTCACAAAACGCTCATGTCTATTGTTAGACGGGATTTTCGTAGTAATTAAGTGGTGAAAAAGGAGAAAGTATGAACACAGTATTGGAAAAAATTAAAAAAATGGGAATTGTACCGGTTGTAGTAATTGAAAATGAGAAAGATGCAGTGCCGCTGGCGGATGCTCTTTGCAATGGAGGACTTGCCTGTGCAGAGGTAACGTTCAGAACTGCAGCGGCAGGTGAAGCCATCCGCCTTATGAAAGAAGCACACCCGGAGATGCTGGTTGGAGCAGGAACTGTACTCACTGTAGAGCAGGTAGACCGTTCTGTTCATGCAGGTGCTGAATTTATTGTAAGCCCTGGCTTTGACCCGGAAATTGTCGATTACTGTATTGAGAAAAAGATTCCGGTACTTCCAGGCTGCATCACACCATCTGAGGCGGCCCAGGCAGTACGCAGAGGCCTTTCCGTAATCAAATTTTTCCCGGCGGAGCAAGCTGGTGGACTGGCATTTATCAAGGCAATGGCAGCACCGTATACTTCCTTAAGTTTTATGCCAACAGGCGGAATCAATCCGGAGAATGTAAAAAAATATCTGGAATATGACCGCATTTTTGCCTGTGGAGGAAGCTGGATGGTAAAAGGCAAACTGATCACAGAAGGCAGATTTGACGAAATTGAGAAGTTGACCAGAGAAGCTGCAAAAATCGTAGAGGATATAAGAGGATAATAAAATGGGAAAAAAATTTGATATGCTGGCATTAGGTGAAGTGCTTCTTCGTTTATCGCCAGAAGGAAACGAGCGTTTAGCCCAGGGCACCAGATTTGAGAAACAGTTGGGCGGGGCAGAATTAAATGTAGCTGTTGGCGCAGCCAACCTGGGGCTTACTACAGGTATTATCTCCAAGATTCCATCTCATGCCATTGGAAATTATGCGAAAAGGGAGATCAGAAGAAACGGTGTTGACACGGATTACCTGGCTGGAGATGACAGTGCAGATTCCAGACTGGGAATTTACTATTATGAATATGGAGCAGATCCTCGTAAACCGCAGGTGGTTTACGACCGCAAGTATTCTTCTGTGAATAAATTATCTTTAGAAGATTTTCCAGAAGAAATGTATGAAAATACAAGATGCTTCCATACCAGCGGAATCACTCTGGGACTTGGCGGTCCGGTAAGGGAAAATGCTATTGAAATGATGAAAAAATTCAAAGAAAAAGGTGCATTGATCTCATTTGATGTAAATTTCAGGGGGAATTTGTGGACCGGAGATGAGGCAAGAGACTGCATAACAAAGATTTTACCTATCGTAGACATCTTTTTCTGCTCAGAATCCACAGCTAATCTTACATTTGGAAAAACAGGGGACATAAAAGAAATCCTGAAAAGTTTTTCCGATGAATATGATATCGCTGTGGTTGCCGCAACCCAGAGAATTGTGCACAGTCCCAAGTCTCATACTTTTGGTTCCGTAATCTATGAGAAAAAAACAGACAGCTATTATGAAGAAAAACCTTATGAGAAAATTGAGGTTGTAGACAGAATCGGAAGCGGAGACGCTTATATTTCCGGTTTTCTGTATGGATTATTAAAGGCGAATGGAAACTGCCAGGCAGCGCTGGAATATGGAAATGCAGCCAGTGCTATGAAAAATACCGTCAGTGGGGATATGTTATGGACAGACCCTCAGGAAATTCAACAGACAATCGAGATGCATCATAGTATAGGACAGGATTTTGAAATGAAGCGTTAGATAGCCAGTAGAGCGTGTTTGAAAAATCTTTCCCGCAATCTGCACGCCCCACTTTGCGGTATATCCAGAGCAGGAAAAGATTAATTACGCTTTAAAGCAGCCGGAACACCTGCTCGGCAGTGGCAGTCATATTGGCTTTTGCAGTGGCAGGATCCATAGCTTCCGCAAGTGTGCAGACATTTCGTAAAATTGGGAAAAAAGCATCAATTCCCTCTTTATTGCAGGCGGATGCTTCTTTTGTGACACTTCCGGCAAATGCGATAACCTTTGCATGGTGTTTTTTTGCCAGCTTCGCCACGCCTACAGGAGCTTTTCCCATGGCTGTCTGAAAATCCAGGCGGCCTTCACCGGTGACTACCACGTCCGCATCAGAAAGTTCCTGCTTCAGTCCTACAGCATTCAGAATCAGTTCGATCCCAGGCGTCAGCGTCGCCCCCAGGTAGGAGAGAAAGGCGAAGCCAAGCCCTCCGGCAGCACCGGCACCAGGGGTATTGCAGTAATCCGTTCCCAGAGCTTGGGAAGTGATTTGCGCAAAATGTGCCATATCTTCATCTAATTGCTTTTTCTGATTTTCTGTCACACCTTTTTGCGGACCGTAAACATATGTGGAACCAATTTCACCGCAAAGAGGGTTATTCACATCGCATGCCACCTGAATATGAGCTTCTCTTAAAAGCGGATTCAGGCCGGAAATGTCGATTCTGGAAACCTTCGCCAGTGCCTGTCCGCCTTCGCCTGCATCCACATCATTTTCATCCAAAAAACGTACGCCAAGAGCTTTTAACATACCGATGCCGCCGTCGTTGGTGGCGCTTCCGCCGATTCCAATGATAAAATTGCGGCAACCCTTTTGGAGGGCATGGTTTATCATTTCGCCCACACCGTAGCTGGTAGCAAGAAGAGGATCCTTTGCATCATCTGGAACCAGTGTGATTCCGGCAGCGGAAGCCATTTCCATGACAGCGGTATTGCTGTCTTTCAGATATCCATAATGAGCCTTGACCGGAGTGTGCATGGGTCCGGTGACGGTCAGATCGATCCGCTCTCCGTTCATGCCTTCGATCAAGGCGTCCGTAGTGCCCTCTCCGCCGTCTGCGAGAGGTTTTACGATGACTTCTGCATCCGGCTTTGCCCGAAGAACTCCTTCCCTGATGGCCATTCCGGCTTCTATTGAGCTTAAGCTTCCTTTTAAAGAATCAATTGCGATGACAACCTTCATATGAAAAAATCCCCCAAAAAATAAATGGTAAAATATGTTGCGAAAAGATTCTCAATCTTATGTCTGTTTAAAGAATAGACCGCCTGGATTGTGGAGTCAAGTAGAAAAAAGCAAGAATTTTTGTATGGAGTTTTTATCAGATAATGATAAAATAGTAATATCTGTCTAGAAGGGAAAATATACATGGGAGGTTAAGACAATGAAGATAAAAACAGTTGCAGTTCTTGGCGCAGGTGCGGTTGGGTCTTATGTGATATGGGGGCTTTCCAGGCGGAAGGATATCCGGCTGGGAGTTCTTGCAGAGGGTAAGCGTGCGGAGAAATTGAAAAAAGGCTGCACGATCAATGATGAGGTTTATCATCCGGAAGTATGGACACCCCAGGAAGCAAAAGGGATAGACCTGCTGATCGTGTCTTTGAAATATGGAGCGCTGCCAGGTGCAATGGACAGCATCCGCCAGGTTACAGGAGAGAATACCACGGTCATGAGTCTTATGAACGGCGTGGACAGTGAGAAATTGATTTCCGATGAAATTGGAGCTTCCCATGTGATCTATTCGGTAATAAAAGTTGCTTCCCATAAAGAGGAAAATGGATATTGTTTTAACCCGGAAACCACCATTGGCATTATTTTCGGAGAGCCTTGCGCACCCTATGACAGTGAACGTGTGCAGGCCATTGAGGCTCTTTTTGCAGATACCGGACTGCATTATCGATCTACAGAATATATCAGGGAAGAAATGTGGAGCAAATTCCGGCTGAATGTATGCAATAATCTGCCCCAGGCAATTCTAGGGGCAGGAGTTGGCTGTTACCAGGACAGCGTTCATATGAAAGCAATCAGCGACGGACTTAGAAGAGAACTGGAAGCCATTGCTTCTGCAAAAGGAATTGATATAAGTAAGGCTGCTGCATCCTCTGGACATGGAAGTGCCGTTCCCCCATCAGCCAGATATTCCACACTGCAGGATCTGGATGCGGGACGCCATACGGAGATTGATATGTTCTCAGGCGCGTTGGTCCGCATGGGGCGGGAACTTGGGATTCCTACGCCGTATAATGAATATACCTACCATATGATAAAAGCTTTGGAAGAGAAAAATGATGGGAAGTTTGACTATAGCAAAGAGGATGGAGAAGTAACCTGTTCCAGGTAAAGAATTACGGCTATTGAGAGGCGCAAAAATGAACGATAAATGGCTTGATTTTGCAATCCGTATTCAAAGCATCGGCTGCACTCTCTTGTACCCACACCAGTATATTTAATCCATAAAATAGATACAAAATCCCGGATGTGTAGGTGAACAGACATGAAAAATATCCATAGCATTGAATTTTATACTGGAAGCAAGGAAGAATTGCTTCCCGGTTTTGAAAAAGATTTTCCCTATATCGCTTCGAGGGCAGAACTCGACAAGTATATAGGGGGTTATGTACCGTGGCACTGGCACAGGACAGTGGAACTTTTTTATATGGAAAGTGGCAGCATTGAATATGATACGCCAAGAGGAAAAATATTGTTTCCGACTGGAAGCGGTGGCATGATAAATCCCAATGTACTCCATAGGACAAAAGCAATATCGCAGAGAGAAAAGAATATACAGCTACTTCATATTTTCGATGTTTCCCTACTTGCCGGAGAACAGGGAAGCAGGATTGAACAAAAATATATTGCACCTGTCATAACAGCCCCGCAGATCGAGGTAATCCCGCTTTTTCTGGGCAATGCAGAAGAAGAAAGGATTTTGAAACTGCTTGCTGCCTCATTTCGTTTATCCAGTGATGAATTTGGATATGAAATAAAACTGCGGGAAGCCCTAACGGAAATATGGCTCATGCTTTTTGAACTTTCTCGTTCTATGCGTGAAAAGAAAGGGGAACGTAACAAAAGCAACGATAAAATAAAGCTGCTGATGATATACATTCATGAACATTACAGAGAAAAAATATCTATTCCGGAACTTGCTGCGGCAGCATATTTAAGCGAAAGGGAATGCTATAGAGTGTTCCATGACTGTCTGCACATGACACCCGTCGAGTATATAACAACTTACCGTTTACAAGTTGCCTGTCAGATGTTGGCAAAGGGGCAGGAAGCTGTTACTGTTATCAGTCATGAGTGTGGTTTAGGGAGCAGCAGTTATTTTGGAAAGATTTTTCGGGAATACGCACAATGTTCACCTATAGAATATAGAAAGAAATGGCAGAATAGTGATAGATAATGGCGGAAAAGAAATATTTTTCCTATGTCTTTTGCATTATAATGATACCTGTAAAGTAAATCAGCAATTTACAGGAGGTGAGCGCAAAGTGGTAAAACTAAATATTCAGACTGCAGAATTGGCATTAAAGGAAGCGTCAGAATCCAATCCGGGAGCATGGGCAGATCATTCCCGGTTTGTAGCCGAAGCCTGTAAAAACATCGCATCACACTGTAAAGATTTATCTTCTGAACAGGCATATATTTTCGGGCTGTTGCATGATATTGGACGCTATGCCGGAGTGAGTTCGGAAAGGCATCTGATAGACGGCTATCGGTACTGTATGGAGCGCGGATGGGAAAAAGCTGCACAGATATGTATATCCCACGCATTTATGATACAGGATATTGCTACATCTATTGGTGAGTTTGATGTCAGTGATCAGGATTACCTGTTTATGAAAGAATTTGTTGCAAATGCGGTATATGATGATTATGACCGTCTTGTACAGTTATGTGACGCATTGGCTATGCCGACGGGGTTCTGTCTTTTGGAAAAGAGATTTGTAGACGTGACAATACGGTACGGTGTTCACACAGCGACAATAGACAGGTGGAAAAAGATTTTAGAGATTAAAGAACAGTTTGAAAATCAGATCGGCTGTTCTATCTATTCTCTGCTTCCAGGTATTGTGGAAAACAGTTTTCGTTAAGGAGGGATATTGTGTATTACGAATCCAGTGATTTTTTGGAAACTGCGGACAGTGATACGTTAAAGCAGATTGCCCGCACAAGGGAATTAACAAGGGAATATTATTTTTCTGATTATGGAGATATAGAAAAACGCACTTCCATTCTTCGGGAGCTGTTGGGTGGAATAGGAGAAAACGTGGTAATCGACACGCCTTTTCATTGTGACTATGGGAAAAATATATTTTTGGGAAATGATGTGATAATCAATATGAATTGTACCTTTGTGGATAACAAAACTATCCGGATTGGTGACAGGGTATTGATCGCGTCAAATGTGCAGATGTATACATCTTCGCACCCTGTATTGCCACAGGAAAGGCTTGTGCCGGATTGGAGGGAACGCAAGACAACATTTTTCAGAACCTATGCACGTCCGATAGAGATAGAAAACAATGTCTGGATTGGCGGTGGCTGTATTCTTCTTCCCGGAGTCACTATAGGAGAAAACAGCGTGATAGGGGCTGGAAGCGTAGTTACCCGCCCTATCCCTCCTAATTGTGTTGCAGTAGGGAATCCATGCAGGGTGATACGTTATTTTGATACAGACAGGGAATGGTGGCAGCATGAAGTAATTGGGGAATTATAGAAGATTGATTAGAGTCTGGAAATACCGAAATATAACTGACCGAGCAATTTGATTGAGGAGTGATAGATTTATGAATGCAAATGTTGATTTAACAGGTGTTGTTCTTGAAACAGATAGACTAATCATTAGAGAATGGAATGAAATGGTGATGAGTATATTTCTTTGTACTATGTATTAGATAATCCTTTAAAAATGGATTAGTTCAATTTCAGAAAAAATTTTAAAAGTCCCAGAAAGCCAGTAACTACGCGGCTTCCGGGACTTTCATAATACGAAAAAAGCACCTCATCTGAGGTGCTCCACTTAGCAGGGCTACAAGGATTCGAACCTTGAAATGACGGAGTCAGAGTCCGCTATACTTTTAGGCTGGAATGCCCATAAAATAAGGGTTGGCGGAGGTGTCCAGATAAAATTGACCTATGGATTGACCTGTTTTTATCTGTTTCAGTGTAATTGCATTAAAAGCAAAATAAGTGGAAATATTATAGAAAAATATGCTATACTGAGAAAAAGAGAACACGGGAACCATTTATCAGTAAGGAAGTGATTGTATGCCAGAAAATGTAAGTAGTATTATATATAAATTTTCCCAGGAAGTGAAGCGTATGCTGGGTGAAAAGCTGACAAAAGTTATTGTATATGGTTCATATGCCAGGGGGGATTATCGAGATAATTCTGACGTAGATATTATGATACTGGTAAAATTGTCTGACGAGGAAATCAGAGCTATTAAAAATGATATTTACGATCTGGCTTTTGATGTGGAGATGCGCACAGGAATTGAAATATCTCCGGTTATCAAAAATGAAGAACAGTATGAATATTGGGTAGATACGTTACCTTTTTATCGAAATGTGAGAGATGAGGGGGTAGTAGTCAGTGAGTGAAAAGAAAGTTGATTTGTGTATATATCGCATGAGAAGCGCAATCGAGACGTTGGGGGTATCTGCGTTATGTCTGGAAAGTCAACATTATAAGGATTCAATAAACCGTAGCTATTATGCCGCTTTTTATGCGGTGAAGGCGGTTTTGGCTTTAGAAGAGGTAGATTTTAAGAGACATAAAGATGCTGTTGCATATTTTAATAAGACATATGTTGCAACAGATATTTTTCCAAGAGAAATCGGAAAAAAGCTGGGAAGATTGAAACAAGAGCGTGAAACTAGCGATTATGATGACTTTTATATTGCATCCGCCGCAGATGCGACAGAGCAGTATGCAGCAGCTGAGTTTATTATCACTGAGGTAAAACAGTATTTGGATGGGCAAAATGTCCAATATTAAGGAAGCGGGATATAACTGCAACAGGAATAAGATTGATTAGAGACTGGAAATTTGAATTCTGGTCTCTTTTTTTATATCTTCAAATCTGTAGCAAGGTGTAAATATTTAGATATGCTCATAGAAGGGAGAATTGGAACCAGAGCAGGTTCAGAACATTATGGACAGTATGATAAAAAAATTGTATGACATGGAACTGGAAGAACTGGGACGGAGCGGCTGGCAGGATGAAAAATTACTGTCAGAAGTCAGAAAACTTCTGGAAAATAACAAGGCTTCTATCCAGGTTGAAGATAAAACTGGACGAGAAGGCGTTGATCTGGCATTTGCGATTGCTGAGATAGGAGAAGAAATTGGGTTTACACAAGGCTTCAAGTGTGCCTTTCAGCTTTTTATGGAATGCAAAAGGGAATAGGTTCAAATGATACAAGGTGTTAAAGAGAAGGCTATGCGTGGGGAATACGCATAGCCTTTTAAAGAGTCTTTATAAATTCGATTAATGCAAGCTGTTGTTCTTCTGAGAGGGCTGTTGAAGCTTCAAGTAAATTTCTCTGCGTTTTGGTAAGAACATAGGGTTCCCCGTTTTCAGAAAAGAATTGTGAGAGGGTAATTCCGAAAGCACTACATATTTTTTCAAGAGAAGGAATTGAAGGCACTAAATCTTTCCGATACCAGGAAGAGATGGTTGATTGAGTCAGACCAGATTTTGTTGCAAGCTGGTATTCTGTCCAGCCTTTTTGATTACGATAGGTTGTAATTCTATCAAGTACAGGCACCATAATATCACCGTCTTTCTGTTAGTATATGGTTTATAGTAGAGGAAAAACAGTGATAAAATAATATGCTATATCGTATTAAAATAACGAATATTAGTTGAATAACAAAAAAAAGCTGTTATAATAGTAAGTACATAAGAGAAAAGAAGGGGGACTGTTTTATGTCAATTGGAATTGCAGCAACAATAGGAATGATCGCAACAGTAGCAATAATCGTGCTGTTATATGTGAAGGTATTGCCAAAGAAATATGATGGCAAACTGGACAACAAGTATTTACAGTGGTTACATAATTATTTTAATTTTAAGAGGTTGTATATAGAGGACATCTTAAAGTTCTTATTTGTAGTGGGAACAGTTATGTGCGTATGTTTTGGGTTTTTTATGATGTTCTCAGTTACTGAAACGTATTTCGGGGATCAGAGTAACTTTACAACAGGATTGGTACTTTTAATCGTTGGACCAATAACAATGCGCTTCATTTTTGAATTACAGATGATGGGCGTCATGCTGGTTCGTAATGTTATGGATATCAATAAAAAAATGAATAAATCATTATCAGAAAATGAGGATTCAATTAGAAAGGAAGATTCTATCAATCCGGTTAATTCACAGCCACAGATTAAAGAATAATAAGGAAAAGACATTGAACTATAGAAAAAAGCTATATTCAATGTCTTTTTTTATTGAGATTAAACAAAATATATTGTAAAATAATACGTATAAACGTATAAAAATAACGAATATGCGAGAAAGGGTAGGAGAATATGTATTGTGAAAATTGTGGTAAGTTAATTGAGGAAGGTAATAAGTTCTGCCCATATTGTGGAACTAAGGTGATCGAAACAGAAAACAAAGTTGAGAAAGAGGTTTTACCTGAGGCACAGACTGACGGAGCAACGGTACAGGAAAAGCCAAAAGAGAATACTAAGCAAGACAATATGGAGAAAAATCAAGATGTTCCTAAAAAGAAGTCTCATTTGGTAAGAAATGTTGTTATTGCTGCAGCTGCGTTATGCGTTGTGGGATATGCCGTTTCCGGAAACCAGAATAAAAATAAGCTTAGCCCAGAAAAGACAGATATAATTGAAAAACTTAAAGAAAATACGTCATTACAATCTGAATATTTCGAACAGTGGGATGGTACAAATTATAGTTTTTACAAAGGAGATGACTGGGAAGTTCGGTACTCAGAAGAAAATGTTTCGGTAAGAATTGCTGAACCTGAAATACAAGAATGCTTTTCTGCTTGCATTGGTACTGATGAACTTGGAAATGACGGTACATTTGCATACAGATTCACTGATAATGACATAAATATCTATTTTGATACGGAAATTCCAGAGGGAAATTTGACAATTGTAATGTATGATGTCGGAAAAGACGAATACACCCTTATGATAGATGGGGATAAATACACTATAACAGATGAACTGAAAGATTATCTTGATCAGTATGGTCTAAGGGAAATTATGTTAAATGATGTAAATGAATTTAAAGATGATTTATCATCTATGGATTTAACCACTCAGGATTTATTGAAACTAGATAATGCGGATATTGCTAAATATTTAGAAAAAGGTAAATAGAGTATGAAATATTGCGAAAAGTGTAATAAATTTTATTCTGAAGACAAATGCTATTGTTCTGAATGCGGAAATGTGTTGATTGATAAGGATAAGCTAGAAAATAACAGTGAAATAGGGTATGACAATATTGGGAAAATAGTAGAACCGGCATACGAAATTTTTTTCAAACGTTATTTGCTTCTTCTTGTAATAGGAATAAGTATTGCAGAATTGTTACTTACATGGCTGATGCTCGTTGATGGTGTTCCCAAGGTGATGGACGGATCATGGGGGCATATTATATTTTATATTGTTATATGTGCTGGCTTAACAAAAGCGAGGGAATGGCTTACAAAAAAATATGCTGGAAATACAGAAATGAAAACATTTGGAATTAGTAGAACGACTATAAGTGATTTAGAAAAGGCACTAAGTTGGATATATCCGATTGTTGAAATTCTATGTGGAATTGTTTGCTTAAGATATGCTGGAGAAATGTTTGAATTTTTGGCAGATTTTTCAGATTGGTCGAGCTTTCAGTTTGGTAAAGGGCTACTGCTAGTATGTTTTCGTTGGGCATATAAAGTAAAAGAGTGGGTAATGTTGCCACGAGGATTAGAATTGCTTTGGAACATTTCAACGGTACATAGAGAATTTGATGAAAATATAAAGATTTGGGGAAATGTCAAGACGCGTATATTTGATTGTCTACCGAAAAAATGGAGGAAATAAATGGACAGATTTCATATATGGGGACTAAAATGTGCTTGTTTTAGTCTGTGTAGCTTTGCGGTATGGGGCAGTGTGGAACATGTAACTGTTAGTGCTAATAGCCTGGCTTATGACGAGAATAGTTCAAGTGAAACTGAAAACAACGACTCGTATACGTATAATAACGAATATGAGGAAAACAGTTTTTCTGGATCAAATAGTGGCGTGAAAAATTTTGCAGAATCAACTGATGATTATGATGAGAGTTATTCAGAGTCAAATGATTATGAGCAGTCTGATGAAACTCAAGAGACACAAGATAACGAACAGGAAACAGGATTAAAAGCTATACAGGGATTCGGGAAAAAATCTGAAGAGAATAAAGCGGAGAAAATCTCTAATCCTTACGGTGTATACTATACAACACCTAAATGCGAGGATATGGATGATTACTGGGGAGAAAAACATCACGACAGCATTAGATTTGTAATATCAAAATCTTTGGATAACAAGGAAAATTATGCGATTATTGATATTACAGCAGCTATAAATGATAGCTTAGACGATACGATACAAGTAAAATATAATTCAGAAAAAGAAAGATGGGAAGGCAAAGGCAATATTTTGTTGGAATACGATTCTGCTTTAGGTAAGTATGTTTTTACGAACGACAAAATTAGAGTTTGCTTAGAAGAAATTACATCAGAAAGTGCTGCTTTGTATGACCGCTCGCACCAACAATATAGCTATCAAGATCCTATGCTTGAAGGAGCCTTTGTGTCAGAAGTTGGGATGAATAATGGTTTGACGGTGTATATATACAACTTATATAATACGAAATACTATTGCGTCATGTTAGAAACGAAAGACGGGACAACCACCGTAATTGGAGAAAAGAAGACACTTGGCGAATATATTTATAATGATTGCACGATTAATATAGATGGTACGGAGTATTATATTGATGGAGTAGATTTAGATGAAAATAGAATTGCAACTGCCATTCGCGTATATTCGTTGTTCGGTGAAGATGAAAATGAATATTATCTAAAACGTTCAGAAGATTATTTTGATGGAGCATTGAATCAAGATATATATTCTGGTACATATAGTATTAAAGATCTTAATGCTACTATAAATTTGAGATATGATAAAGAAAGCGAATTATTTTCTTATGATATATCTGTAAATGGAACAAGCATTGATACAAGTTCTTCAACTGCAATTTGTACTGGGAATCTTGGATATAGAATAGTGTCAGCTGATTTTATAATGGATTATTCGGATTACATATTGAATGGTTCTGATATACAAATTAAAATTCCAAGTATTAGTTCGGAAACATATTCATGTGTACTTGAATCATCAGGAAATACTGTGAATTATCGTGCAGCATTCCAGTATATACTTGAAGATGCATATAAACATTATGGAGAGTCTTGCAAATATACTCTGTTTGATCTTGACAATGATGGTGTAAAAGAGCTGATTCTTTCAGAAGGTACATGTAATGCAGATTGGATTAATGATGTATATTGTGTGAATGACTATGGGTTGGGACTTGGAATTGGATCATTTGCCAGACCGGTTGTGTTATATGAAGCTCCGGATGGCAATGGAATTTATGCAGTCTGGGGTAATCAAGGCTTAGAAGAGGTTACACGAATCACAAAGAATGGTTCAGAGCTAGAGGAAGAATTGATTTTATCGGACAGCATAAATTATGATGAGAATTATATCACATATCCGAATGAAATAATGACCGCGTATGCAAATGATTATTCGTTGTTAGAAGGATGACAAAGGAGGGGGCCTATGAGAAAAAAAGCATTAGAAACAGTATTGGGTACATGTTTAGTAATCCTGGGTATATCTATTCAAATGAAAAATGTAGAGGCGTTTGGGGCTTATACTGCTAATCAGACAGAATCAGAAAGTGCTGCTGATGATTGGTATAATGAAACAATGAAGAGAATATTAGGAGATATTCGAGATCCATATGGTTTTTATTATACTACTCCCGGGTGTGAAGAAACAGACCTGTATTATGGATCAGGACTGGGGGATACACTTTATATTTGCATATATCCAGGAGAGAGCAACAGCATTTTTGTATCTATGCAAAGTTTACTGGGAGATGATTTATATGCATCAAATGAACATCCTGTCGAATTATATTTTGATTCAGATCAGGAAAAATGGGTAGATGATAATGGGGCTTTTTTAGCATTTGATGAGAATAATAATCGATTTATTTATTCAGATTCCAGTATACAGATTTGCCTGGAAAATTTTACTGTTAGCTCTGCTTGGGAAGGACCAACTCATTTATGGGGAGATATACATCCAGAAGGAGAATATATTGCCGATGATGGTACAACGATAACTGTTATTGATTTATACAATAAGTTTTATGATATTATTTTGAGCGATGATATTATGCTCATGGCAGAAATGAACTTTGAAACTGATGATACGTACGATATATATCAAAGTGGAAGAATAAAGGTTCTTGAAATGACTTGTTCGGATGTAACTGATGATACGGTTGATACATTGACGTTTACAGATCCTGATACAGGAGATTATCAGATTTTCCATAAAAACTCATCGGCATATGATTTATATTTAAGGGCAGCTGATTTTTCAGGGAAATATAAAATTACAGGTGGATTAGCTGGAGATGATTCATATATAACTATGGAGTATGATCCGGATGGTCGCTACTATACTTACAAATTTATATGGCAAGGCAAGGAATTAGTTGAACTTGGTACTGCATTTCCAAGTAATGTATCTCAAATTCAGTCAGAAACATTCTGTATGAGCTTAGCTCCGTATATTAATGGAGAGGAAGAGTACATTGAAACATTTATTCCAAGATTTGGAGACTATTTTTATTTATATCCTGAAGAGTGACGGTATTTAATTATTGGATTTTAAGCATATGTTGTAAAGGTATATGTTATCAGGTCAGAGAAGTGTATACTTTTTTGTCTAAAAACTTTTATACAAGGAGGATGCTATTATGTCAAGGAAAAAAAGATTGTTTGTATTATTAATCTCTGCTATTTTGTGTTTTGCTATGGCTGTACCGGTAAGTGCTGGAACAACTTACAACCAGCGTAAGAAAGCTTCTCAGAAACTGTTTAATGCTATTTACTATGGTAAATATAGTAAGAGTTATAAGCTTGGTAGCGATTGCTATATGTATGATATGGATATTAATAAAGATGGATATCCAGAGCATGTTGTTACCAATTTGGATGAGGATATGTGCATAATATATACTATCTATAAAAGCAAAATACGAAGGTATGTATTTAAAAATGCATCTGTAAGTAGATACAAAAAACAGTTTCTTATAACAACAAATTATGATAATGATGATTCTGGCATTCAGATATTAGAAAGTAAATTTTATAATGTCGTAAAAGGTAAATTGGTATCTAATCCAAAGCAGAAATTGACAGATGTAAACGATTGGCTTAATGGCTACGAGTCAAAATATCTTAAAGCTGGCAAAGAAATTTCAATAGATGCTTATTACAAAATATTTAATAAGCAGAAGCGATTAAAATCAAGCTCTTATTGGAGCAAACTGTTTAACGCTACCAAAAACTTTAGTTAAATAAATTGAGGGTGATCGATGATCACCCTCTAAAATATAGATAAGGTATGGTGCTGTGAGACAGCATCATTTTTTTGTTTTAATAATGAAAATCTGTTTGAATTAAAGTTCCGAAGCATTCAAAATATAATTCTCCAAAGCCATTCGGCTGATCTTCCAGGTAGCCCCCATACGGAATCCTTTAAGGCTACCGTCATTAAGCAATTCATAAACTCTGTTCTTACCCACGCCGAGATACTCAGCAACTTCTGAGACACTTAAAACAGTCAAAATAGAATTTTCCTTCCCTGCAGGCACTGAATTAGATGTAGTTGACATAATAGTTACCTCCTGTCTGATATTTGGTTTTACTTATATGTGAGCAAGATTAGTTTTGTAAGAAATAAATATAAGCAGAACAGTCCTGTAAAAATGCTATAGATGAATTTCAAATGCCATATAAAGTTTTTTCAAGCTCAAACACTTATATGAACCGTAATTGGAGCTGTTGAGAGCTGATATGAGCAGATTGTAAGCAAAAGTGTATTTAATAAAAATGCTTATAGTGTTTAAATAG